>NZ_DVEA01000368.1:0-42530 GCF_015295965.1 Thermoleptolyngbya sp. M55_K2018_002 | reverse complement strand
ATGACAAAGCGGGGCGCAAGCTGATCGGCGTTTGCGCGACGGATGTGGTGCTGCCAGAAGAGTTTCGCATGTTTTTGCGGAATCTCCAGATCGGCAAAACGGGGCAGGCTTTCATCATGGATCGCAGCGGCAACCTGATTTCCAACTCCATCGACGAGCCGCTCATGCTGGGCGAAGGGCAGGATGCCAAGCTTTTGCCCGCAACGGCGAGTAAGGATCGGCTGGTGCGCGAAACGGCAACTTACCTGACACGGCGGTTTGGCGGGTTTGATGCCAGCGCGATCGCCCAGCCCCAGCGGCTAGATTTTTCGCTCGATGGGCAGCGTCAGTTTCTTGAAGTGGTGCCGTTTCGCGACGGCTACGGGCTAGACTGGCTGATTGTCGTTGTCGTGCCAGAGTCAGACTTTATGGCCCAGATCGATGCCAACACACGCAACACCGGGCTGCTCTGTCTGGGGGCATTGGGGGCATCGATCCTGGGCAGCATCCTCACGGCTCGCTGGATCACCGGCCCAATCCTGCGCGTCACCCAGGCCACAGCGGGTATTGCCGAGGGCAACTGGGGACAGCCCGTTGAACCCATCGGCTCGATTACCGAAATTCAAACCCTGGCCAACACGTTTACCCGCATGAGCCACCAGCTCAAGGATTCCTTCGAGGCGCTGCGCCAGAGCGAAGCCACCAACCGCGCCATCGTCACGGCGATTCCCGACTTGCTGATGCGGGTCAGCGGGGATGGAACCTACATCGACATTGTGGGGGGCGATCGCCTGCTGCAAGTCTACGGCAATGAGCAGTTTGTGCCTGGTTCCAACGTGACGGATTCGCTGCCGAGGGCGATCGCCGAAACTCGCCTCAAGTATATTCAGCAGGCCCTTACGACCGGGCGGCTTCAGGTCTACGAACAGCAAATCGAGGTCAATGGCAAACGGCAGGATGAAGAAGTCCGCATTGCCGTCTTGGGACAAGATGAAGTGCTGATTATGGTGCGCGATATCACTGCTCGTAAACGAGTAGAAGAATCGCTTCGCATTGCCGAAGAAAAATATCGCAGCATTTATGAAAACGCCGTCGAGGGTATTTTTCAGTCCACAACCGATGGGCGATATATTAACGTCAACCCAGCCATGGCCCGCCTCTATGGGTATGATTCATCCGAAGATATGGTGAATTCAGTAAAGGACATTTCGACCCAAATCTATGTCCAGCCAGAGCGTCGCCAAGCCTTCAAAACAGCGCTAGAAATCACCGACCAGATTGAAGCGTTTACTTACCAGAGCTATCAAAAAGATGGGACGATGATCTGGGTGGAGGAAAGCACTAGAGCCGTGCGAGATCCACAAGGAAACATCCTTTATTACGAAGGCATTGTGCAGGACATTACCGAGCGAAAGCGCTGGGAAGAAGAGATTCGCCGCCACCTAGAAGAACTGCAAATTGAAATCGATCAAAGCCGCCGCGCAACGGAAGTAGAAATGATAACCCGCAGCAACTATTTTCAGGAAATTCAGGAAGAAATTTCAGGCTTTGATCTGGATCAATTCTGGAGCTAGTGACCCTATCCGCAGAGCTTGAAGTCCCTAAGCCGGTAGGCATAATCAGACATAATCACGTAACTAACCAACAGGATGCGTGAGCGCTAGCGCAGTGCATCGAAAGCCTCAAAGGGAGCGAATTACGTCTACGCCCACCAGCATCCCAGTAATTCGTCCATCCGACTACAGCTATGTTCTACAGTGCAGCCATCTGATTACAGCTATTTGCTTGGAACGACGGAATTGAGGTAAGCGCTAAGCGCAGTTAGCTTGGGTAGTGCCTTGGTAAGCAGACTGTGGCACGATATCTACACCATGTATTTCAACATCCGTTGCACCAGAAACATTGAGAGAGGCACAGCGAATTTGATGGAGCAATTGCTGGCTGGAAAGCTTACCCGAAAGCATCACCACGGTTCCTCGCTGGCGCACCGTCAGGTTTTGCAAATCTTCGTAGCTAAACTGCTGTTCCAATACTTGCGTGACGCGATTTGCAAGTCCGTTATAGTCGTACTCACCATCGATTCCAACCCGCTCTGGTGGAATCGTTTTGAAGAGAGAATGAGTCGTGTCTTTGGCAGATGAATGGGTGTTCATTCCGGTAGATTCAACGAATGACAAAGCTCCTGAAATCATAAATGCACGTCCTTGTTTATGATTTTCAGCTAGCGAACTGGGGGCTAGCTACGTTTCTGCTGAATCTTCTCGTTAGATTCACTTAATCTGAAATTATGTGAAGCCTAACATAAAGCTTAAGCAGGTGTAACTACTGAGAATCCGCCCGTTGGCCGATCTTTTACGTGTAAACACTTAGGCTGGCTGCAAAAGATACAAAGCACAGATTAAGCAGTCCGGAAGATACGGTCAGCCTTGAGGGGTAAAACCCCTTAATTCCCTCAAATATAACAATCTAAGATGTCTGCTACATCAGGGTTTTAGCCGATTCAGCCAGCTTCCTGAAAAATTCATCGTTTATTGACCCGGAAATACACAGCTACTAGCCAAGCTAAATGAGTCTTTCTACTCATTTCTACTCAGGGGTTGAAACTTGCTTAGGATACCTGCCAGAGCCTGATTGTGCCGTCTCGTCCAGCGCTGGCGAGACGCTTCTCGGACAGAAATGCGACGCTCTCCACCGCAGCCGTGTGTCCTGTGAGAGTCGCTTGCAGCGCCCCCGTTTCTAGACTCCAGATTTTAACCGTAGTGTCGTGGCTGGCGGTAGACAGCAGGCGGGCGGATGGGTTGCAAGAGAGGGCCGTAATCGGCAATAGATGGCCGGTCAGGTTGTAGCGCAGCCCGCCCGCGTGCAGGTTTCGCAGCTTAAGCGACATATCCCAACTGCCGCTGAGGACGGTGCTGCTTTGCGCCGTAGCCGACTCTGGCGGTAGGGCGATCGCACTCACTTGGGCCCCGTGCCCCGATAGGGTTCGCAGCAGTTCTCGCGTGCCAGTATGCCAAATTTTTACCGCGCCCTCTGCGCCACCGCTGACCAGAATCGGCTGCTGCGGGTGGAGAGCGATCGCCTCTACTGCCGCTTTGTGGCTGCTGAAGGTGGCGATCGCCTCGCCGGTGTGGGGCAGCCATTGGCGAATTGTTTTGTCGCGGCTGGCACTGTAGAGAGTGCTATCGGGGGCAAAGGCGATTGCCGTCACTACGTCTGTATGGCCCGCCAGCGTCCGCGTCTGCGTGCCGGCCTGCCAGTCCCAGAGCTTAATAGTGCGGTCAAAGCCGCCGCTGGCCAGCGTATCGCCCAGGGGACTCACCGCCACCGTCGTCACGACCACCCCTGGCTCCTCAAACATCCAGAGCGCCTCGCCGCGATCGCAGTCCCACACCACTAGTCGCCCATTATTGCCGCCGCTAAACAGTAGATCTCGACCAGGGAGGGGGGCGATCGCATTCACCCCAGCCCCCGCCTCCAGCGTCCCCACACAGCGCCAGTGGCTTTCGGGTTCGGGTTTTAGGCTGACCCTGGTTCCCGGACTGCCGACCCCCGATTCCTGATTCCGAATGCCAAGCACGTCCATCACCGCAGCGGCCGAAGAAAAGCGATCGCCCAAGCTCGTGGCCAGCATTTTGTCCAAGACCTGGGCCAGGGTATCGCTGACCGTACCCGCCACCGACCGCCAGTGCCACAGCCCCCGCACGCCATCAAATAGCTCAAACGGACTCAGCCCCGTCAAAAGCTGAATGCAGGTTACACCCAAGCTGTATAAATCGCTGGCGTAGGTTGCCTGGCCCATCAGTTGCTCTGGTGCGGCATACTCGGCGCTGCCCATGAGGGTTCCCGGACGGGCCAGGGCGGATTGGGTAAGGCGTTTGGCTGCGCCAAAATCAACCAAGACGAGGGATTTTGGATTTTGGATTTTGGATTTTGGATTTTGGATTTTGGAGGGTTGCAGCCAGCCCGTTAGCTCTGGTGCGTCTGTTAGTGCCCAACTGGTGACATCGAGTTCTGCCTGCTGCCCGCCGCTGGAGGGCTGCCCTTTGCGAATCAGGTTTGTGGGCTTGATGTCTCGATGGATAATCTGGTGGTCGTGGAGAAATTGCAGGAGGGGCAAGATCTCAGCTAGCAGGGCGCGAATTTGGGATTCGTCGAAGCTGCCGTTTTGGGTCATTTCCTGCGACAGGTTGCGCCCTTCGACAAATTCCTGCACCAGAAATTGGGCATCTTCTCGCTCGAAATAGGCGTAGAGGTCGGGAATTTGGGGATGGCTGCTGAGTTCGTCGAGTCGCGCGGTTTCTTGTCGAAATCGTTCTTCGCCAGTTTGGTTTTGAAAGCGCTTGATGATGCAGCGGTTGTCGGTAATTTTGTGGGTATCTAGCCCCAAAAAGGTGCGGCTCGATTCGCCATTGCCCAGGGGTTGATAGGCCCGATAGCGATCGCCCAGCAGCAGCCGCGCCCCACAGGTCTGACAAAAGCGATGGCTCTGGGGATTGGCGGGCTTGGGACAGCGGGGGTTGAGGCAATACATGGGGGCAATACCGCTTTTGGATTTTAGTATTGACGATTTTGGATTGCCAATCTGCTAAGACTCTTTCTGCACTTTGCGCCCCCGGCTGCGCGACCGCAGTGGCAGAGAGAGAGAATGTCCTCGCAGGGCGATCGCCCGCTGCAAGTGTTCGGTCAGGGGCGCATCCTTGGCAAGCTGGAGCTGGCGGGCAGTCTGGGCGATCGCCCGAATCTCGCCACCGGATACGGCAAGCTGCTTGGCCAGCGCCTCCCAGTCGATGGGGCTGCTTTGCGGAAACAGTTCTGTTTGCTGCCAAAGCTGCCAGCGCTGGGCCGCGTCGGGCATGGCAAACGAGAGAACCAGACGAAGCTGGCGTTGCCAGGGCAGGGCGATCGCCTCGGCGTGGGGCAGGCTGAATAGGGTCAGCGTTCCATCTTCTTGCCGGAGGGAGAGCAGGCGGGAGATTTCTGAAGGGGCGATCGCCGCTGACCGTCGCAGCCAAAGCTGGGCCGATTTCACCAGCAGCAGCGGCGGACGGGTAGACTCGATGTCTTGCAGCAGCAGTGGAAAGTCGGCCGGGTTGACCTGGGACAGATCGACCGTTGCCAAGGGCTGCCCCAGCGTGTGGGCGATCGCCTCGGCAGCAAGGGTTTTGCCGACCCCTGAGGGCCCAGCCAGTACGGCGACGGGCCCGCTGGCGGTCGGGGAGACGGCAGCGGCGCTGGCCAGATCACAGAGCGATCGCAGCCGCTCGACCAGCGATTCTGGCAATACCAGCGCATCCCACGGCACGTCCGTCCGGCGGAGGGTCAAAAACGACTCGACGGCGGCAGGTTGCAGCAGGCGGTCCAGCACCGCCGCCTGGGGCTGTTCGTCTAGCAAAAAGCTGACCAGGGGAGCCGCCAGCCGCAGCGATTGGTTGAGCAGGGTGTCGGTGTTGCGCGGGTGTCGCTCCAGCAGTCCCAACTTTAGCAGGGGTGCGTCATCCAGCAGGCGCGATCGCCCGACTCGCCATTCCTGGTCATTGCGACACAGCAGTTGCAGCGCCAGGTTCACCGTGGGCAGGTCAGACACGGCAGACTCTTCACCCTGCAAAAAGCGATATAGACGGGCGTAGCGGCGGTTCACCTCTGGGGCGATCGCCAGCAAAATCACCTGCTTTTCAAACAGCGAAAGCTGGAGGCGATCGCACAACATCGGCAGCCCCAGCAAAACGCCGCGGGCCTCCGTCGCCCGGATGCGTCCTTCAAGCTGCTGCTGATAGCCGGGTCGGGGTGTGGTTACCGCTGTCGTCGCAGGCGGCTGGCGATATTCGTCGTAGCAAATCTTGCCGTCCAGCGAAATCACGCCCTGCCACCAGTGGCTTGTCACTCGGTCTGCCCGCGACTGGGCCACCCGGTCGATTTCTTTGGCTTCCTTTTTTTGTCGCGCCACCGCCACCATCAACATCCGCTCTAGCCAGCCTAGCTCGGTTTTCAGATAGCTCCAGTTGTCGGCAAATCCGGCGGATGCTCCCGTGGGTGGCTCTGGTAATGACTCGGTAAGGGGTTCTGCGGACATGAGAAGGTTAATGGGTTAGGGATAATGACTCCGCAAGGCTGATGCGAAGAGGGTGGGGGTTGGAACATCAGGCGGGGTGCATCAGGGTTGTAAAAGCGAGCGGTGCTAATCCAACGGATGGATGACCCGTCAACAGGCTTTCCTCAAAATCTCCTGTAATCTCAATCTCCTTCTAAATCTCCTTCAAAAGGAGGATTTTGATCCACTGGCTCTTTTTCCTGAACGCTCACATTGTTTTGAGACTGTTTTGAGATTGTTTTGAGAAAGCGCTAGCTCAAGGCGAAATCCAGGGTTCCAAGTGGCTCCACCCCCAAAACACTAACCTGTAGTATTCCCACTCAGAAACTGTCGTCAACCTTGAGGAATAATGAAGCGCGATCGCCCGATTGGATGAACCGCCGTGATCTGGGAAACTCAGTATGTTGACGGTATGAATCCGTGAAATTAATGGTAAGAATAGAAGAGACAAGTCCTGTTTCTGAAGGACTGCTCAGTGACCTCAAGTAAGCAGTTCTATAGCCGCGCTAGAGGACGATTCAGTGACCAGCAAATGGGGAGTTTCTACCAGCGGTTCAATTTGTTTTGGGTCGATATCCGGTCTGTGTCGATATCCGGGCTGCGTCTGGTCTGTGCCTGTTTCAGGTTGGTGCATGTTGTGATTTGCTTTGTGGCTCTCCGCTGCCCAGCTTCAGGTTCTACTCTGTTCCCTGTTTCACATCAACTAATCCTCAAAGACATCCTATGTTTGAAGTTGGTGCCCTGGTGCTCTGGCTTTCTTTGTTTACGGTTCTACCCTGTCTGACCAGCCATCAAAAACCGAATCCGCCTCGCTAGGTCGCTGGGCGATCGCCCGATCCCGATGCGTAACACGATGCATAACACATGCATAGACGGTTGGCGCGGCATCGCTTTGGGTCTGCTCCCCGCTAGATGGGCTGTGCGGGGGCTGATTGACTGACAAAACTCGAAGCACCCTCACCCCAACCCCTCTCCCAGAGCGGGCGAGGGGCTTTTGACCCAGGTTTGGCAGTTCAAGTCCCTTCGCCCCTTGTGGGAGAAGGGATTTAGGGATGAGGGGAAAAGATTTGTCAGGTAACCGGGTGCGGGGGTGATGACTGACTGCACCCGCAATTTGTTGTCCACTTGTCGTCTACGAGTCGCTTACAAGTCGTTTATAAATTATCGTCTACAAAATTGTCCTACCGTCTGGAGGCTTCTTCCGGACGCTAGGCGCATCCGGAGTTTTCAGCGCAGCATTGTGTATTTCCGGCACTAAATATTCTCTAGATATTATTTTGGGATAGCGATTTTGAGATAGGCCTAGAGCAAACCCCAGGGCAGCGCGGGGTTCTAGGGTGTGCTGTCTGGGGTAGCTGGTTCGCCAGTTACCCATCGCGCCTCTGTGCAGAATCTTCAGTCAGTTGTATTACATCGTGCTACAATCGTAATCTAACTGTGCAGAAGGGCGATCGCCCCTGAGTTTCTGATGAGGCTCTTGGGCACATCTCCGTCTGCCGATTTGGGTGGAGGTCTCCCGAGATGGCGAGTTCACAGAGTTTTCGCAATATTCTGAATTACTACAGACGATACTGGGGCCTCTCGGTGTTTAGCATTACGGCCAGCAGCCTGTTTGAAGTGCTGGATCTGGCCGTCCCCTATGCCATTGGGCAACTGCTGAATGTGCTGTCGGGGCAGCCGCTGGACGGGCCGTTGCAGCGGTTTGTGGCGCGGGTAGGCGCAATGGGCGATTGGGACGTGGGGCGATCGCTCTCGCTGGTGGTGCTGCTGGGCGTGATCTTTTTGGTGACGGTGGTTCGTGCGCCGATTCAGGCCTGGCTAGGGGTCTGGTTTCACTGGGACATCGCCCTGAGGTCGCGCCGCGATCACACAATTCGGGCGATCGCCAAAGTCCTTTCTCTGCCGCTGGAGTTCTATGACGAAAACAATCCGGGACGCATCTCTGGGCGAGTCGCGCGGGGGTTGGCAAACCATACCTGGACCTATCCCGAAATCGCGGGTCAGCTGATTCCCAAGATCGTTCGCGTGATTGGGATCTTTGGAGTTATCTTACTAATCGAGTGGCGCATCGCGATCCTGTTCCTGATTTCGTTCGTGCTGATTCTCGCCTTCCTGCTGCACAACCTGCGGCGACTGATCAAAAAAGAGGAACGGCTCGATGAATACATGGAGAACACCGAAAGCCGCACTTCGGAAATCATCACCAACATCAAAACCGTGAAAGCCTTTGCGACGGAAGCAAACGAGCTAGAGCGGCAGCGACAGCGGATAGAACGCGAGTTTAAGGTGGTGGACTATCGGGTTCATAAGGGCTACGTCACTCTGTTTGCCTGGCAAAAGCTGGTGGTGGAGTCGTCGGTGTTTGTGGTGCTGGCGCTGACGCTGTGGGCGACGGTGCAGGGCAATATCTCGCTGGGGCATTTTGTGACAACGCTCACGGTGTCTAGCATGGCCTATGCAGAGTTGGAACCGATCTGCACCGTGGCGGAGGTGTTTGCCCGCCGCTATGCCTCGATGAACCGCTTTCACGAGTTCATGCAAACTCCGGACGGGCAAGATTCCCATAACTTACTCGATCCGCCCGCAGCGGTGCGCCATTATCAGTTCACAGGTAAGGTTCATTTTGAAAACCTGAGTTTTGGCTATGAGCGCGATCGCCCGGTGTTGCAAAACATCAATCTGCTGATCGAGCCGCGTCAGACGGTGGCGCTGGTGGGTCGTTCTGGTTCTGGCAAATCGACCCTGGTGAAGCTGCTGTTTCGCTATTTCGAGCCGCACAGTGGGCGCGTGTTGATCGATGGTCAGGACGTTCGATCGCTCGACATCACGGGCTATCGCAAGCGGCTGGCGATCGTTCACCAAGAGGTGGATGTGTTCAACGGCACGCTGATGGACAATCTGACCTATGGCAACCCCCGCGTGACGCAGGAGGCGATCGCCGAAGCCTGCCACATTGCCCGCGTGGACGAATTCGTGAAAACCCTGCCCCAGGGCTATCTCACCGTCGTCGGCGAGCGGGGCGTGCGGCTCTCTGGCGGTCAGCGACAGCGCCTCGGCATTGCCCGCGCCCTGCTGATGAACCCGGACGTGCTGGTGTTTGATGAAGCCACCTCCAGCCTGGACTACGAATCCGAGCGATCGATCCAGTTGGCGATGCAAAACATTCTGGGCACGCGCACGACGATCATCATCGCCCACCGCCTGAGTACGGTGCGGGAAGCGGATCAGATCGTGGTGCTGGATCAGGGTCAAATTGTGGAAGTGGGCAGCCATACGGAACTCCTCGCCCACGGCGGCATCTATCACCGCCTCCACGCTTTGCAGGAAACGGGTGAGCTAATGGCGTAATTGACCTGTACTGATTCAGTCGAGCATTGAGCAGGAATAGAACCCAGAGGGGCAGAATGTGTTTAGCTCTGCCCCTTTTTAGGGCTTCAAATTTTAGGGCTTCAAAGATTCCGCAAAAGTGCCCGTTTGAATTGAAGAAGGTAGTGTTCGCCCAGAATGTTTAACCCAGAACGTGGAGTGCTGCCTGATGGGGGCGATCGCCCGATTCTAACGTTTCATTTCAAACCCGGTGGATGCAGGAACCCCCTCCCCAGATCCTGCGTCTCCGGTAGCCCATACAAGAGGTTCGATCTATGAGTAAAAAAGCCAAGGGCAGAGGACGGCAGCGCAACCAGTCTTCTTTCTGGGGCGATGAGCGGTCGTGGGATCAGAGCGACTTCTTACCCACCTGGCTCGATCCAGTAGAGGTGGGCACGGCATCTGGCGGCATTCCCTTCGAGTTTGAAGCCGGCCCCGTATTCTTTGAAGTGTTTAACGACGGCGCACCCGACGGCACCGACTCGGTAGTGTTCACCTTGTCGGAGGGCGACGGCCTGGGCTTTGCCAAATCGACCTACGTGTTTCGAGAACCCGCTGCGGGCAGCCAGCTCTTCAGCATCCGCCTGGCAGAAGGGGCTGCATCGCAGGAAGTGACGATTATTCTGCTGGATGCGGGAGTGGTGCCGGTGCGGTTGGGCCAACAGGGCGATCGCTACGGGGGGTCTGCTGGCGACGACGCAATCTTTGCAGGCAAAGGCGACGACACGATAGACGGCAAAAGCGGCAGCGACACCCTGCGGGGACAGGAGGGCAATGACACTCTGCGCGGTCGTGGCGGCAATGACTCGCTGTTTGGTGAAGAGGGCAAAGATAACTTGCTGGGGGGCGCAGGCAACGACACCCTCAACGGCGGTGCAGGCAACGACACCCTCAACGGCGGCCCAGGCAACGACATCATAGATGGTATGGCGGGGCGAGATTTGCTGATCGGCGGCGACGGCAAGGATATCTTGCTGGGGGGCGCGGGCAACGATACGATTTATGGCGGCCTGGCCGACGGCGCAACGGAAGTCAACTTTGGCAACGACCAGGAACTCAGCGGCGGCGACGGCAACGATCTGATTTTTGGCGGCGAGGATGCCGACCTGATCTTTGGCGGCGACGGCAAGGATACGCTGTTTGGCGGCGACGGCAACGATGAGATCTTTGGCGGCAATGGCAACGACCGCTTGGAGGGACAAGAGGGCGATGATACCCTCAGCGGCGGCGACGGCGACGACACGCTGCTGGGCAACGCGGGCAACGACTCCCTGACCGGCGGGCTGGGCAACGACAGCCTCAGCGGCGGCGAGGGAAATGACGTGCTATTCGGCAACAGCGGCAACGACACGCTGGCGGGTGGCGCGGGCGCAGACACTTTCTCGTTTTTCAGCTTCGACGGCGTGGCGACGATTCAGGATTTTTCTCGTGCCGAAGGCGATAAAATCCAAATTTCCAAATTTGGCACCGGGGCGATGCTAACGAGCCAGTTTGCCTATAGCAGCGCCACTGGAGCGCTGACGTTTAACGGAACGCTGGTGATGCAGCTTCAGCCGGGGTTAACCTTTTTACCCAGCATCGACCTGGTGCTGTTCTAGGCGACCCGGCCGGCTTAGTGCCCATCCTTCCAAGTGGCGCTATGGACGAAATTGCGGAGGCCCAGCGGACGCTGACCGGCAATCCAAAATCGCAAATCCAAAGTCCCAAAATCCAAAATCCAGAATCCAGAATCCAAAATCATAAGCTTGCCTGTGAAGCATTTGCTACATCAGAGAAGGCTAAATCCTGACAGAAAAGAAAAGAGCAGACGGAGCGCACCGCCTGCCCTTCAGGATCACTACTGGTCTTTGAAAATAGTGTATTGGGTTTTCTGTGAAATTACGGAAAAGTTCAAAGTGCTTAAGTAAATATTCTGAGAATTGTTCTGAGAGTTCCTGAGCTTGCTCCTTTCCCCGCGACGCTCTACGAACCCTTTACGATAGCTGAACTATGGCTGGATCGCTTTCCTGGAGGGCGATCGCCGAAATAGGTGATCATGCTCTGGGTTATACAAGCGCGATCGCACGGATGTTTCGGCGCTTTCCTCAGAACCCCTTACCTCAGAACCTCTTGCCGCCGCCAGCGCCGGACTAATCACGTATAGCGTCGTGCGGATCAGGTCTTTTTCCTGCGTGGTTGCTGCCATCTGGCTGAGCGGCGTAAGCCAGATCTGCTCATCGGGCCAGCCCAGCCGAAAGCAAATCGCCACAGGCGTATCGGCGGCATAGTGTTCCATGAGTTGGGCCTGGGCGGCTTCTACATGGCGAGCGCTGAGGTAGAGGCACAGGCTGGCTTTGTGCGCTGCCAGAGAAGCCAGATTTTCGGCGTCGGGAACCTGGGTGCGCCCGCTGATCCGCGTCAGGATAATGGTTTGCACCAGGCCGGGCAGCGTCAGTTCTACCTTTAGCCGCGCCGCCGCCGCCTGAAACGCGCTGATGCCCGGAATCACCTCAAAGGGAATGTCCGCTGCTGCCAGCAGGTGCATTTGTTCGTGGATAGCGCTGTAGAGGCTGGGGTCGCCGGAATGCAGCCGCACGACCGACTGGTGCGATCGCACTCGCGCCACCATCAGCGGCAGAATATCCTCCAGCGTTTTGTTGGCCGTCCGCACAATCTCCGCATCGGGGCGGACGCAGCCCAACACCTGCTGCGGCACCAGCGAATCGGCCACCAAAATCACGTCCGCCTGGGTTAACAGACGATAGGCCTTCAGCGTCAGCAGTTCTGGATCGCCGGGCCCCGCGCCCACGATATACACGGCTGGCTCCAGCGGTTCCGCTGTCCCAACTGCAAGATTTGCCCCGAAATCAGTGACCTGAAGACCTGTCATTGGCGATCGCCCCAAACGTGATTAGAAAACTAGGACGGATGCAGTTGGACAATTTCCCGTGGCGGATAATTTCTCGTGGGCTGCACCCGCGAGAAATCATCCAAAATCCAGCAAACCGATCGCAAGTGTGTCAGTCCTGAAAGCAAAGTGTAGCGAATATTTGCGAATATTTAGGGAATTCACAGCGTTTCCTGTTTGGGCGCGACCGAGACAAAATAGAGCGTCAGCCGCCACACCTGTCACTATTCCGAAAGCTTTCAGCATTCCGAAAGCTTTCAGCGTCATACATTACGCCCGCGCATCGGTCATGGTTATAACCCAGGGGCGATCGCGCTGTTTCTACGAACGCTGTGATATTGACCCAATAGGACAGGGAGGGGCGATCGCCCCCGGGTAAGAATCAACAGTTAGCTTACTTGCTCTTCTTTTTCGGCTTCTTCTGTGCAGTTTCAGCACCAAACCCCTTAGAAGGAGACGCAGGCAGCTTCGACGTTTTCACCCTCAGCCGTTCTGCATCAACCCGATGCCGACGCTCATACACTTCCGCTGGCGAGAGCAAGCCTAAGTGACGCTGCACATCTAGCCAGTCTCCACAAATCGCAAAGTCTACCCATTTCGCAGCATAGGCCTGCTCGATGATGGGCGCAGACTCCCGAGCTGCCAGATCCAGCAGGCTATTGACCAAAACCCCGTTCATCTCTGGGCTGTTGTTGGAATACTGCTCAAGCGGCGCTTCCAGAGCCGCCACACATGCTGCCCTCGTCTCCGGATGGGTTTGACCCAGTTTGACCAGGATATTAGCCGCTGTCCACCGGCAGTAGAGAGGATTCTTTGGATTTTCTAAAAAATCACGAGTTGGAGAGAGTGCTGCTGGGCCAATCAGCGAAAAGACTTCGGGCATTTCTTCATTGAACCAGTCATTCTCTTCCATAGCGCTGAAGATTGAGAGCAGCGGCTCAATTGCATCCTCGGCTTGGAGTTGCCCTAGTGCCCGCCACGCATGAACAGGTGCCCAAGACTCCGGTTTATCCGACTCAGCCCAGTTTAATTCCTGGTCGATCGCCATTCGAGTCAATTCAGGAATATCCGCCTCAGTGAACCCATACTGCTGGGGATAGTCTATCCATTTGTGATGTGGGCGCAGGCGCTTTTCCCCAAGCTGAAGCAGCACGTTGACGGGTGGAGAGTAAGTTTCAGAAGTCATAATAGATAGTGGGTGAAAAATAGTTGGTGAAAACAGGTTACAAATGTTGTAAATGATGTTGTAAATGATAGGTGCGCGCGGTATCGCACATTGCTGCCTAAACGCCCTCGGTGACGGGGATACGCCCCTGTCGCGCTGCCGCCACTAGCAGCTCATAGTCTCGTTCTGTCTGGTCTGCATAGGCGTTGGCAAAGGGAACCAGCGCGTCATCTAGGGCGGCGCTCTTGCCCACGTAGCCCGCCAACATCGCCGCATCGCCAGATTTGGCATGGGCCAGGGCCAGCGCCCAGCCGCACAGCACGCCGTAGTTGGGCAGGGCCGAGGGGGCAAACTTACCGGGTTCGATCTTGAGGGAACCTTTCATGTCGCGCAGTTGGCGAAGGTAGTAATGAACGCCATCCAGCGTCCCCCATCCCAGAAAAATGTCTGGGGCACCCTGGATCAATCGCTGCCCAATCACAACGCGGTGTCCCTGATGATGATCTGGCAGGCGATGCCGACAGAGCGGGTCTTGATTCACTGGGTCTACGTAGGGTGCTAGAACCGAGGGCTGGGCCTCTTTGATTTGCAGAAACAGGGGGTCATTGTTGCCTGTGCCTTCTAGATAAATGACTGAACATCGAGTCCCAACGCTGCCAACTCCCACCACCTTGCGGGCCCCGTCCACAATTCGATATCGAGACAGCAAAAAACGGCGATCGCCACTCAGAGAGGTCAGATAGTCCTGCATGAGGAGCGCGATTGGGTCTACGGGCGATCGCCCACTGCTGGTCGCTTCCAAGCGCACGATCAAAGGCGGCGACTCCACAATATGGCGCTGGTCATCAATCAAGTCTGTTATCTTATCTAGTGTCTGCAAGTTAGTTCTTTCACGCGCCTTAGTCAACAGGCGATCGGTTTTTTTGCGTAGCTCATCGGGCAACTTCTGAAGTAGCTCATCTTCAGAAATCGTTTCGTACCATAGTTCCAGATGCCCCATTTCGGCATAGATTTGCAAATTTTGCCGATAGGACTGCACGACTGCCCGCACTGCTTCTTCACACAGCGTTGAACTGGCTCCCAGCGTCCTTCCCGCCACCACAAAGCTGGCCACCAGCCGCTTCAAATCCCATTCCCAAGCCCCCGGATACGTTTCATCAAAATCGTTAATGCCAAAGATCAAGTTGCGTTCTGCCGAGGCAAATACGCCAAAGTTAGACAGGTGCATATCCCCGCAGGCTTGAACCATCAAGCCCGTTGTTGGCGCTGGGGCTATATCTCGAATCATGATTGCCGCCGCTCCCCGCAAAAACGCAAAGGGAGAAGCCAGCATTCGCCCGTAGCGAATCGGCACCAGGTCAGATAAGCGAGTTTTTGCCTGGGCTTCCAGAATTGCGATCGGGTCTTCACGAAGGTCGGCGGGGCTATAGCTGCCGTGGGCCGAACGCTTGAGGACTTGACGCAGAGCTTTGCCCTCCGCCCGACGTTCTGCTACAGAGCGACTTTCAGTGGAGAACAGCAGCGCTGCTGGATCGACCGAAAGATTTGCAGAGGATGAAAACGGCATTTTCCTTGTTGCTCAGAAAGAGTCTTTGCTCAAAAAGAGTCGGATTGACCTGACCGCCAGACTGGCGCACCACAATAATTGATTAGAGCAGCCTATTAGAGCCTATCAAAACGGAATCAGCCCCAGAAAGCGCTCCATCAGCTTGCGTCGCCATATAAAGCGCAGCATCAGTGCCCAAACGACGGCAACCAGCCCAATGCCGATATATTCCTGCGGTTCCAGAGGAGCCAATTCAAAAAAGCGTTGCAGTGGGGGAAGCGTAATAATCGCAATGTAAATTAACAGCACCAGTCCTGCCAGAATCGTATAGCGCCAGTCTCGACTCAGCGGCTCTCCGCCCGCCCAACTCGGCGTTGGCGGCTTTAGGAACGGCAGCAACAGCAGCCCGCCCAAAACCTGCATTGTCACCATTGCGGATTCTGCAATTTGCTGAGCTTGGCTGATCTGTGCGCGATTGATTTGCCGTGCCAACTCTTCTAGCGAAATTGCGCCGCTCAACCAGTCCATCAACGGGCCGACGTTTTCTGCCAAAAAGTAGAGATAGACTAAAATACTCGCCAAAGAGAGGGTGAGCGCGGCAGGCACGACAAAATGACGGAAGGATTCCCACAGCGACACTTTGGGTCGGGTGGGGCGGGCCCAGAGCGTTACAAAAAAGGGCGGCAGACCCACCGTCAGGAACGTGACAATTGTGCTGGCCTTGATGCTGAAGGGAAACGACAGCGTAATCATGCCGATGGCCACGATCGCCAAGATAAACGAAAAGATCCGAACCATAAACAGCTTGCTGATGTCCACCACTCCGTTGCGGATGCGCCGTCCTTCCGTGAAGATTTTGGGCAAAGCGCTGAAGGTGTCGTTGAGCAGCACAATGTCAGCGACGCTGCGGGTGGCCTGGCTGCCGCTTTCCATTGCAACGCCGACGTTGGATTGCTTGAGCGACAGCACATCATTCACCCCATCGCCCATCATGGCGACATAGTGCCCGCGAGACTGGAGGCTCTGCACCAGACGCGCCTTTTGCTCTGGGGTAATGCGCCCAAAAATCGTGCTTTCTTCGGCGGTTTGAGTGAATGCTGCATCGTCCATTTCTGTCAGATCCTGACCAGATACGGCGATGATGTCTTCACTCAAGCCTGCCTGTTTGGCTAGGGCTGCCACCGTGACCGGGTTATCTCCTGAAATGACCTTGACCTGGATGCCTGCCTGACGAAACTCTGCCAGGGTTTTCTCGGCATCTGATCGCAGTTCATCCCCAAAGAAGAGCAGCGCTAGTGGACTGAGATCGGGCGGCAAGACGGGAGTATCTGACGCATCTGACCAGTCGGGAAGCGTGGGACTGTGGGTAAAGAGCAGCACCCGCAATCCCTGATCTGCGCCTTCTTGAGTGCGCGTGAGCAGATCTTCTGACAGAGACATCGCCATTGCCAGCACCTCTGGCGCACCCAGAACGTATACACCAGGCTGATCTGCGAAGGCGATCGCACTCCATTTATAGACCGAAGAAAACGGGATTTCTTGCTTGACGGAACGCGGCGATCGGGGCAGAAACGCGGCGATCGCATCATTCGTTTTATTACTCGCAGTGGCGCTCGCGGCGTATTCTCCCAGGCGTTCTTCTAAGGCAGCGCGATCGGTGTCAATGGGTTCGAGCGATCGCAGGTTGATTCGATTCGCCGTTAGAGTCCCTGTCTTGTCCAAACACATGACATCTACGTTACTCAGAGACTCTACAGCGTTGGACTGCTGTACGAGCGCACTCTGTTCCGCAATGCGGACTGCGCCCAGTGCATAGGCCAGGGTAATCATGAGATATAAGCCAATCGGCACCAGCCCCACCAGCACCGCCAAGTTTTGTATGCCCGCTGTAATGGAAGTAACGCCCAGCAGCATTCGCAGAAACGTTACCAATCCCAGCACGATCGCCACACCCAGCAACAGGCGAATAATCAGATTAATTCGGCGTTGCAGCGGGGTGAGGACTTTCCGAAATCGACGCGCCTCTGCGGTCATCTTGCTCGACAGGCTGGCGGCTCCCACCTTTTCGGCTTCGTAGTAAGATGACCCGCTGACGCAAAAGCTGCCAGAATACACTGGGTCGCCGGGCCGCTTGAGGATGTGATCCGATTCGCCCGTCAGCAGGGATTCGTCTACTTTAATGTCGCCTTTAATGTCGCCGTCGCCCACCATCACGCCATCCACCACCACCTGGTCGCCCGGCCCAATTGCCAAAATATCGCCCACCACAATCTCTGCTAGGTCAATCTCCTGCGATCGCCCGTCTCGAATCACCGTTGCCGAAGGGCGTGTCAGCAGCGCAATCTTGTCTAGCTTTTGCTTGGCGCGAATTTCTTGAATAATGTTGATGACGACGTTGAGCAGCACTACAAAGGCAATCACCACCACATCGCTGGCCCGCCCCAGGGCAATCAGCACTAGGCTCAGGAACAGATACACGCTGTTGATAAAAGTGAACAGGTTATCGCGCAAGATATCCCAATAGGTGCGGCTGGTTTGCACTGGAATATCGTTTCCCTGCCCAGCAGCGCGACGGGCAAGAACTTCGGATTGGCTGAGACCCTGGAGGGCGGAAGGCGTGGAAGACATGGGCTTAGCTGGGATTTTGGATTTTAGATTTTGGATTTTGGATTTTAGATTTTGGGTTTGGAGGTGTGTTGAAGTAGGTGGACAATCATTAATTTGAAAATATTACCCCCAACGGTGATGCTGAGGGCGTTTTGAACGTGACGTTCTAATGCTTGACGCGGCTGCGGCGACTGCCGAATAAATGGGCATAGACATAGGTAAACTCGCAGCCAAAGAAGAAAATCTGAACGGTCAAGAAAATCCACAGCATCAGAATCATCACGCTGCCGATCACGCCGTAGGAGAGAAACCGCCCGCCAATTGAGATGACGCTATTGCCCACCAGTTGCTGTAATGCAAAGAGCGCAACGGCGGTCAGCAGCGCCCCCGGCCAGACATCTCGCCATTGGATGCCCACGCTGGGCAGGATTTTGAATAGGATACAAATGGCGATCGCCAATATTAGAAAAGACACTCCCGTTTGCAGACCTCGATCCAGCGAGATATCGTCAAACTGAGTGACTTCAAAGGTTTCCTGGAGCGTCTTGACCAGATTCAAAAAAATCCGAATCGCAATGTTGGACACTAGCGAAACCAGCAGCAGCAGCGCTGTTCCTAGCACTAGCAAAAATGCAAATAGCCGATTTTTAATGAAAAACAGCACTGAATCCAGCAGACCCCGCCCGCTAGAGTCTGGATCGGCCGATCGCCAGATGTAGTTTACCGAATAGCGCAACACCCCAAACACGCTGCTCGACGCAAAAAGCAAGATCCCAAAGCCCACCAGTCCTGCGCCGACGCTGTTCTCATTCATCGTGATGATAGTTCCCCTAACCAGCTCATGCGCTTCGGGCGGCAGGGCCCGCGCCAACCCTGCGGCGATCGCCCGAAACGCCTCCGTATCTGGCCCGATCAAGGAACTGATGATACTCAGCATCACCAGCAGCAGGGGAAACATAGCAAACAGCGCATGATAAGACAAGGCCGCCGCCATCCCTGGACAATTGTCTTGATTCCAGCGCAGACCCGATTGAATAAACAATTGAACTAACCTCGACGGCAGGATGGTCGATCGAACGTATTCAATGAACCGCATAGGACTGCTTAGATCTGGACTCTCTGGCTAGAAGTGATCTCGCTTATTGCCACGGTGCTGTAGCGCGAATTGGTCTTGAGCAGACTACTTGAGCAAACTACTTTGAGCAGGGTGTATCCCACTTTTGTAACCCTCACCCTAAATCCCTCGCCCAAAGCGGGAGAGGGACTTCCAATCCGGCTCCCCTTTGCCCTTTTTGGGGAGAAGGGGCTGGGGGATGAGGGCAAACTTGCATAACTGGGATGGGCCCCTTTGAGCAAACTACTTTGAGTAGATTACTTCGAGCAGACGACTTTGAGCAGACTAAATATTAAGACAAGCTGAATATAAGACAAGCTGATAACAATTCATATAACTCAGGGGATTTTAGACCTCTATTCACGGGATGTGCAATTTTGCTGCTCTCTCCCCCTTTTCTGGTATGCCGAAGGCTTTCGCCCTCGCCTGCCCCGGAGCGAGACTTCAAGCTCCTCTTGCTCCCCTTCTCCCGATCTGGGAGAAGGGACTGGGGGATGAGGGCAGAAAAATCTAGACTCAGATTAACGAAGATGCATGAAATTACTTTGTGCCCTGTCAAACGGATTGTCAGTTTGAACTTGCTTGACTTATATCCTCTCCAAGACGCGCTGCGATCGCACCTCCAATCTCAACAACTGGCAACATCGGAGGCTAGGGCCAGTGGCACAGGGAGTCCACAGCAGGCGATCCGCAGGGAAATGCTGTAAGCTATTGCAGAAGTCGGGCGCAAATGGTCAGGCTCAACCCCATACCGTGGCTGTCCTGGCTATGCGTCTCAAAACCACAGCCTCCGATGGGTTCCTTGTCTCAACTATTCATTCCTCGAATATCTGCCTTGCAGCAATTCGCCGCGCGACCCGTTGAGAGGCTGCTCCAATCGCTCTCTACAGGTTTCTTATCGACCTCCGCTGCACTGGGCATCGGCGTTTGGGGTAATCTGCTGGGAGCATCGCCAGCCCTCAGCGCAGAGCGGCTCACGACCTACGTAGGGCCCCTCCAACTCTCGATCTCCGTCGATGCGCTCGAAACCTATGCCCAAACGGGGCAAGCTTCGGGCAACTTGAGGCTATTTCTGGGCTTTTTGGATGCCGACTCTCAAGCGCAACTGCGGCGACTGCTCCAGCACGAAATGAAAGCCGATGTCGCGTTCGTTTCGCGTGTTCTTAACATTCCAATGGCGGAGCAGGTGTTGCAGAGCATCGGCAAGACCCTGCAAACCGATTCTGGACTGAATGGATTTCGCGCGGTGCGCTCGGCGCTCATCCTCTCTGCCGCCAATCACCCAGAGGGATGGACCTGGATCGACTGGATGCGGCAGTATCCTACCTCAGATATCCGAATCGATCTGAGTTCGCTAATGGCGCTTCTGCAAGATTTGAAAACCGTCGTTCTGTATCAGGATGCAGCCGCTCAAGTGGTGATGGATGTCTCTAATCAAGAAGCCGCTGCGGACCCGGAGTTTGCCTATGATCAGCTACCAGACCTGAGCCAGCCCGGCCCCTATGCGTTTCGGCGGGAACAGTTGACGTTTGACATCCAAGCCACTCGCACCACGCTCGATGGTTTCTCTGGACGCTACACCATGCGGGTAGATGTTTACATTCCAGAGAACGCCCCAGCGCCCGCGCCGCTGGTCATTTATACCCACGGCTGGGGTGGTCGTCTCAGCGATGGCATGGTGGATGGCGAACACCTGGCCTCCTATGGATTTGCCGTTGCAGTGCCCGAACACATTGGCACCACAGACACCTATCGCAGTCTGTTTCTGGCGGGTGGGCTGGGCGACCTGACGAGTCCGACAGAGTATGTGAGTCGGCAGCAAGACATCATCTTCCTGCTGGACGAGTTAGAAAAGCTCGATGCGACCGATCCCCAGTGGCAGGGGCAAATTGACGTGCAGCGGGTCGGCATTATTGGTCAATCTCTGGGTGCAATGACCGTTTTGGGAGCGGCGGGGGCCAGCTTCGACCCGGCTCAGCTTGTGCCCCGCTGTGCAGAGGGGTTAACCCAGATCAATCCATCGTTTCTGCTGCAGTGCCACGCTCGCTTCTTGCCGCCGACCCTCTACGACTTTACAGACCCCCGCATTCGCGCTGGGATTGCTCAATATCCGATGGGGGCAACGCTGTATGGACAATCAGGAGTCGGCAATGTGCAAATTCCGATGCTGATTCTAGCTGGGACTCGCGATATCTTAGCGCCATCGGTGTATGAGCAAATTCCGATGTTTGCCTGGATGGATGCCCCCGATCAGTATTTGGGACTCATGGTGCCCGGAACCCACTTTTCCACCAGCCCGCCCCAAAATGAAGAACTGGTTCCTGCGCTGATTCGAGGGCCGGCCTGGGCGATCGGGCGTTCCTATATCCGCAACCTCAGCGTCGCGTTTTTCAAAACCTACTTGGGCGATCGCCCCGAATCGTCTGAGTATCTTCCGTACCTAACCGCCTCCTTTGGACAAGTGCTGACCCAGCGGGCGGCGGCCTTCAGCAGCGACGAAAATCGGCTTTATCTGATTAAATCTTTATCCCCGGCGCAGTTGGCCGCTGCCTACGGAGGGCAAATTCCGGGGGGCGATCGCCCTCTTGCATCCCGTTCTTCACCCGTCGCCGCTAGTCGTTCCGTGCTAGACGATCTAGACGCAACGGGCGTTCTGAGAATTGGGATTCGCTCTGAGGTGGCTCCGCTGGGTTACGTTAATCCACAGTCAGAGTGGACGGGCTTTTGCTTTGACATGGCCAGGCAACTGGCTGACTATATTACGACGACGGAATCAAGGTCGGTGGCGCTGGTGGTGCTGCCGTCTAATGCAGACAATCGCTTTGACCTGGTTCGGAATGGCTCTGTCCATCTGGAATGTGGCCCCAACCCGATCCACACCACGGTCAACGGAATTGTCTTCTCGGAACCTTTTTATGCTATGGGCAACTTTGGGCTAGTGCCCAATGAATCTCTGGAATGCAGTTTCTATGGACTGGCTCTGCCCGATGGCGATCGCCCTTGGCGCTCCTTGGTCAATCGCTATCTGCGCTCGGAACCTGCTCGATTGCAGCGTCGAGAGTATGCCAGGAACTTTGATACCGATAATCTATTTAACCTGGAAATCTGCTTTCGCTGAGTCCTATAAAATGGCGATCGCCCTCACATTCCGGCGTTTCGGGCTGTTAGGAATAAGATAAAAGCAGCATCTCCTGACCAAGCTGAAGTCGTGGCGCTAGTATACTTGAACTGCTTTTGCGTCTCAGATTTGAGTGCCCTAAGTTCTGACAATTTTGACACCTATTTGACACCTATCAGAGCGATTTTGGACTGGTAATTTGCCTAGATCTCAATTCCTCCCTGAAAGGTGAGATATTTTTGCACGCTTTCTTTAGAAATAAGCTATTCTAAGTAAGCTATTCTGTTGAGGCTCTGGTCAAAATTAATGCACAGATTAATGTACACCAGGTTAATGCACGCCAGCTTGAGGCGAAGGTGAGGAGTGCTGTGGGTTGAGCGTATCTCATGCCCACCGCCCCAACCGCTGCGATGGCGGACGATCGGGCGATCGCGCCAGATTGAGCCAAATCGCGCCAGATTGCGCCAAATCGCGCCAAATCGCGCCGCATGGATAGAGCCGCCGCGCCCTACTCACAGTCTTCTGCCATTTTTGCCCCTGAACAGCAGCACACGCCGATGCTCTAATCCGTAAAACCCATGAACCATAAGCAGTTCAGCCTGCGAAGCCTGATCGCTAGAACCAAGGCGGGCGATCGTCCCAATCCCACCGACTCTCGTATCCCATCCGCCATCCCCAGATTTCCAAAACCATCATGACAGACGATTTCATCACGACCGACCAAGACCGAGTAAGCCACACTGACCTGACGAATGCTGCCGAAATGCTTGCCAAACTGACTGCGACGACCACTGACAAACCCCAAATGCCATCTGCCGCTGAGTCTGATGAAAAGCCGTCTAAAACCCGACGCGCCTACCGAAAGCCTGTGATTGTGGATTTGAACCTGCTAAAAGCTGTTGCAGAACAGATCGGCATCAAAGGTAAAAACCGCAGTTCTGAAGATCTATTGCACCAGGTTCTAGAAATATTTTTGGTGCTGGGCGTTGATCCAGCGGAGGCAGTCGAGGCGCACGCTCAGTCCGCCCAACCCGCCTCCGAACCCGTCAACTCGGCCGAGGAGACCGCCGAATCTTCACCTGCCACCGTTGATCTCAAGATTGTGGCAGATCAGGCCAAAACGCTGGCCTGGTTTACCAACGAAATCGAAACCCTAAAAAACCAGGTGAAGCAGCTAGAGCAAGCGCTGCAACAGGGACAAACCCAGCCCAATGCTCAGCTTGCAGCCCTCCAGCAGGAAAACCAGCGACT
The DNA here is from genome assembly GCF_015295965.1 of Thermoleptolyngbya sp. M55_K2018_002. Lineage (NCBI taxonomy): Bacteria > Bacillati > Cyanobacteriota > Cyanophyceae > Oculatellales > Oculatellaceae > Thermoleptolyngbya > Thermoleptolyngbya sp. M55_K2018_002. The sequence goes on along the minus strand of NZ_DVEA01000368.1, from coordinate 19,409 downwards.
CCGGCAGGAGCGAGATGCAGCCGTAGAAAAGCTGGAAGCCTTCCGCAAGCTGCTAAACGGCAGCAGCACGCCGGCCCTTTCTACGCCAGCCCTTTCTGAGGAGGTCGAAATAGTCCGTCCAGCAGTGCCCACTGTCTCGCTTGCCGAACCCGAACCCGCGCCTGTAGCGTCGAAAAAAGCTGCGTCCCGCGCTTCATCGACCCGTGGCAAGAAGGCGATCGCCCCCACCGCCACCAAGCCCACCGCCACCAAGCCCACCGCCACCAAGCCCACTGCCACCAAGCCCACTGCCGCCAAGTCTACTGCCACCAAGCCCAAACCTGCCCCAGAAGATGCATCGCTCGATCCGGGCGTGCTAAAGGCGCTGTACGCCATCATGGACTATAACAATGCCCAAACCTCCCATGCAGACAAGTGGGCCATCTCCTTTCCGGTGATGAAAGATCTCTGCAAGACCATCGGCGTGGCCACACAGACCAAAATCACCCAGGTATTTCGCACGAAGGCAGACCTGATCGAGCAGCACCACCAGGAGCATAGCCTGGGGCAGCGCCACAATCGGGTTCACCAAGGACAAAGCATTACCGACGTGATCTCGCTGGGAGTATAAGTGGCTTTATAGCTGCTCCATAACTGGTTCCGCAATTCTTCAAACACCCAAACACCTAGAGCTGGACTTGCAATACGCTCAGAGTATGGGCGATGAGGTCAAAGCTGGCAGCGTGTGCTTGGCATGGCTAAAGTTTGTATGCCACATCAACACCTTACTCAGATTTGCGTCTGAAAGGTCGGCATAGCTAAAGTCTGTTCTCGTCAGAAACGCCCCATCCAGCACGGCCCCGCGCAAGCAGGCCCGATGGAGCCGTGCATCCGTCAGGTCAGTATTGACCAAGAGGCTTTCACTCAAATCTGCATCACTCAGGTTTGCTTCTCGCAGCAGTGCCCCCGTCAAGTTTGCGCCCCGCAGAACTGCGCCCTGGAGATTTGCGCCGCTGAGGTCAGCATAGGAAAGGTCTCGCCCGCTGAAATCTATCCCTGCCAAATCTGCCTGGAGCAGGTTTGCGCCCCTCAAGCAGAGTGGCTCTGGCACAGGGCGGGTTGGGCAAGGTGGAGGCTCCCAAAGCGTTTGTGGCTGAACTTGCGGCACTGGCTCACAGCTCGGAGAACTTAGCTCAGACCCGTTGCCGCGTAGCGCAACATCCGATAGCGCAACATCCGATAGCGCAACATCCGATTCGGAATGGCAGAATGGCTTGGCATTTGGAAAATCGCTTAGCCCGATTTCATACTGCACGGGTAGACCCTCCAGCAGGGTTCGATCTTCGCTGATATGGGGCAGCTTGAGCTGAGAATCAAATATGCCGCGCCGCACCTGGCGCTGATGGAGCGTGGCAAAGCTGCCTGCTGCCAGAACCCGCAGACAAGGCGGAGGCACCTGATCCTGGCGGGCGATGGCATAGAGTAGATTAGTCTGTTGCAGCCAATGTTCAAACCGCATCAGGAAAGAGTACGGACGCGCTAGGGAGTGGCCGGGGGCTAGCTCTATGTTCACCCAGTATCGCGCTGGAAACTCATTGGCAGACAGGGTAATGCAAAAGTCCTGGAGTTTGATGTTGAACTCGCGCTGCACCTGTTCCATGACCTGGATTGCATGAAATTCTGTTGTTTTCTCTGTCGTAGAAGACAGCAGCCCACCCTGCCGATGGCGAAACACAATCAGCGGCGTTTGTTCATAAAATCCAACAACTTCCACAACATCGCCGATGTCGTAACGATAGAAGCCGCTGTAGCTGGTCACCAAGATACGATATCGTTCGCCAACCTTCACCTCCGCAGGCAGGAGGGTTTTGGGCTGTTCGACATGCCACTGATCCTGCGGGACGAATTCAAAAAAGCCACTCTCGATTGCCAGAATGCTGCCGTCGGTGTTGAAGCTGGGATAAACGCCAAAGGTGGCTTCGGCGGTGCCATAAACGCCGCCAAATACCGGGATGTCGCCAAAGTAGTCGGGGAATCGCTCTAGATAAAAATTGGAGGTGCCGCCGCGAGCAGTGGTGAGATAGCTGAGTCCTGGCCAGGCGGCTTTTGGGGTGAGCCGACCGTCGTAGTAGAGGGCAGCCCGCAAGTCTGTGGCCCGCTGTGGAGCCGCCGTAAATCGCCGTTCGAGCTGGGCCCGCAGGTGGGGTTCAAGCTGGAGCCACGGGGCGATCGCTCCCTGTTCTAGGTCGTGAATGAGCTCCTCGGCATAGGTTTCCAGATAGCGGCAGGTCCGCAGCATCAGCATCGGGAAATTTGCAACCCAGCCGCGCAAATCTGCATGTCGCAGCGCAAACAGCAGGCAGACGTAGTGGCGGGCCAGGGTATCGGCGATTTCTAGCGCGTCGAAGGGCTGGCTAAACAACTGCTCGAACAGGAGGCGGCCCTGGCGAATGCTGCCCACGCTGACGGGGCCGGTGGGGATGCCGCCGCTTGTTTTTTGGGGTTTGGGAACCGCATTGGTGAGCAGTCCTTTGCCAAAGGGGAGGCGGCGCTGCTTCATTTCGGCGATCGCAAAGCCCATGCTGGCCAGGTCAGCCCGACGCAGCGTGCGCTGATAGCGTCGAGTCACGGGCACTTGTTTTTTGCGGCTGGTGGTTCCACTGGTGAGGTTGATATAGACCACCGGATCGGGGTTGAGGACTCCCCGATCGCCTTGGGCAATTCTTTCTGTGTAGGGTTCATAGAAGCTGTAGGGCAGCACCGGAATTCGTTCACGAAACTGATCCAGCGTTTTGATCGTTGACAGATCGAACTGTTGGCCTAGCTCTGTGTTTTTATGTGCTTGAATGAATTCTCTTAGAAACAGTTCTTGCGTTTCCATCACCTGCTTGGTCTTGTGGATCAGACGTTCTCGCGCATGAGCAGCGTAGGATTCCAGCAGTGTGAGTGTAAAGCGATGATTCATGGGCCTGATCAAATCTTGCTGAAGAAACTGGGTATTCCAAAAGACCTGCACAAAAAGATTTGCACAAGAAGACCTGCACAGAAAGACCTGCACAAGGCGAGGGCCGCCGTGCAGCACCAGCCTCTACTATGCCAGTCAAAAGTAACAAGAAGGTTTCAGGAATCCTAAGCGGTTTTTCCTTTGCGGCTTCCTTTTTGCCGGACGAGCGGCAACTGAATTTCAAAGACCGAGCCTTGATGGAGCTGGCTGCGGACAGCGATGTTCCCTTGGTGGGCTTCGATGATTTGACGGGCGATCGCCAGTCCCAGCCCCACGCCCCCGGTTTCGCGCGATCGCACGGCATCAGCCCGATAGAACCGATCAAAAATGTGCGGCAGGTCGGCTGCATCAATTCCGATGCCTGTGTCTCTGACTTGCAGGATTGCTCTGGCGGGCTGTTGAGTAAGAACTAGGTCAATTGTGCCGCCTGCGGGGGTATAGCGACAGGCGTTTTGCAGCAGGTTGGCGATCGCCATTTGCAACACTTGCGGCTCTGCGAAAACCAGAACGGCCGTCTGTGGCACTGTGCAGCGCAGGGTTTGCTGACGGTGGGTGGCTTGCGCCTGGGTCGCGTCTACAAGCTGTTTCACCAGTTGCCCCAGATCAACGGACTGCAAAACATGCGGCGGCAGTTGCCCAGAGTGTCGCGCCAAAAACAGGAGTTGACCCACCAAGGCGCTCATGGATTCGGCAATCTCGACAATGGTTTGCAGGCGGTGGCTCTGCTCTTGGGAGTCCACTGGCTCCATCAGCCCGACCTGGGCATTGCTGAGGATACCCGCCAGGGGCGCACGCAGCTCATGAGACGCATCGGCAGTGAATTGCTGGAGTTGCTGATAGGCCTGGTGGATCGGCTGCATGGCCACGCCACCCAAAATCCAGCCTGTGAGGGCGATCGCCCCCAGCGCCATCGGCACGCCAATCGACAAGAACAGCCGCAATTCTCGCAGGGGTTCCTGAACCGAATCGAGGGGTGCTGCAATTTGCAAAAAGCCCAGCACCTCCTCGCCCCGACGCACGGGCAGCGTGAGCTGGCGAAACTGCTGAGGCGGGCCGACCCGTGGCGGACTTGATGGAGCAGTCGGGCGCAATGCCGCACCCGTCAGAGTTACCAGTCCAATAGGTGCCTCCAGCGTGGCAGCGGGAATGTCTCCCACAAACTGGAGGAGCCGTCGATCGGGCGTATACCATCGGGCAAAGTGCAAGTAGGTGTCTAGCACCAGCGTATCGTTTCCCAGCAGGGGCACGCTTTCCAGGTCGATGCGCCGAATCGATTGATACTCAATCTCTTCAACGCCGCCCGCCATGATTTGGGCCGTGTTGTAGAGGTCTGCGTCGAAGGTTTGCAGGCGATCGCGGGCCTCGCGCCAGTACAACAGCACCGCAAAGACGACCAGAATGCCGCCCATCGAGAGCGTAAACCAGGTGGCTAGATTTTGGCGGCTGCGGTTGAATAGCATGTCAGCGGCATTTAGAACGCGGCATCAGAAAGCGGCATCAGAACCCGGCATTAAACGCGGCATCAGAATTAGCATCTCAGTCAGTTGCCTCTGGCACGCTCAGGCGATAGCCCGTACCATAGACCGTCTGCACCCAGGTTTCTGCACCCAGGGGTTGCAGGCGCGATCGCAGTCGGTGGATTAAAATCGCGACTGCCTTACTTTCGGGCTGCATGTTCCATTCCCACAGCGCTCGCTCAATCTGGTCACGGGTTAGGACTTGCTGAGGATGCCGCATTAGATATTCCATCAGTTGAAACTCTCGCGTCGAAAGCTGAATGCTCACGTCTTGCCGCTGCACCGTCAGCGTGGCCAAATGCAGTTGCAGATCCGCCAAGTGCAGGATGTCGCCTGTCCAAAGGGGCGATCGCCGCCCCAGCGCCCGCACCCGCGCCAGCAGTTCTAGAACATTCACCGGCTTAACCAAATAGTCATCTGCGCCTGCGTCCAGCCCCGTCACTCGATCCATCAGCCCATCTCTGGCCGTCAGCATCAAAATTGGCGTGCCTTTGCCCGTCTGACGATGCTGTTGACACAGATCTATCCCGCTAATCTTGGGCAACATCCAGTCCAAAATCAGCAGGTCGTAGGTGTGTTCCTGCATGAGCCACTGAGCGGTTTCCCCGTCCAGCGTGGCATCCGTGATGTGGCCGGCTTTTGCAAGGGCGGCATAGAGCGGCTCCAGTTGAATCGGATCATCTTCGGCCAATAGAATCTTCATAACCCTGCTCTGCTCAGGAAGCTCGTCCTGCGGCTGCCTCCAGGTTTCAAATTCTACCTGCTATGACTCCATTTCGCTGGCTGCGTGCCCGGTTCTCCCAAGGCCGAATTCTATCTGCTCAGGACGGGCAGACTGCTCCAAAGCTGAGGAGTTCGTCACCCCTGCGATCGCCCGCCAACAGCCCGCCGCTCCCCTCGCGCCTGAGGCCGGCCCTGCTTCTCTTGGCGCTACCTGCCGTCGGTGCGCTCTTCTGGCTGGGAACAGGCTGGCTCAATCAGCGCGTTTTGGGGCAATCCTATCGCCTGCCAGACCAAATCATTCTGCCCAATCCGCAGCAGGTGGAGCTAACGCTGCGGCTGACGGTGGTTTCGATTGATGTGGAAATTGACCGGCGCGAGGGCACGTCTGAGGTGGCCGTCCAGGTGCGCGGTTCGACGTTGCAGGCGCTGGAGTTTGAATATCCGCTCACAGACTATGCCACGGTGGAGCGGGCCATCGCCCAAGAGCTAAGCCTGCCGCCTGAGCAGGTTCGCCAACTGATTCGCTATCGAATTGAGTAAGCGTCGGTGTTGGACGCTAATACGGTTGGGCCAGCAGCCAGTCGGCAAATTGGGCGATCGCCGCTTGATAACAATCGGCTCCCAGTTCGCGGCAGAGGTTGACCAGTGTGCCCTGAGGAATGGGGCGATCGATCTGAATGGTGGAGCGGGCGGTCGGGTCGATCTGATGGTCGGGCGATCGCACCAAGCGCGACTGAAAGCTGGCCAGCACCGGACATTCCTCATCAGCCGCAAAGACATGCCAGCGCATCGCCTCTTCCTCATCTGCTGACAGCACGAGGCAATGAGTGGATCGCCGCAAGATTTCGGCGTTCTCAGCCGTGCGCTTGCCACCCAAATCCAGCAAAATCAGGGACAACTGAGAGTTTCTTCCTAATTGCTCAATCATGTGCAGCGTTGAGCCAACAAACTCTTCCGAAAAGGCAGCTTTTTTGCGGATTTGTTGCACAACTGCTGGATCGGCTTCATTGGACCACATGCCCTCTCCATCGGGACAGGCGCGGTGCAAAAACACACCCGACGGCTGTCGCTGCAACAACTGTCGATATAGTTCTGCCAAAAAGACGGATTTTCCTGAATGCGGCGGCCCCCCTACGGCAATCACTCGACCGTGATAGTGGACACGGGGATCAGTTGCAGAAGAGGGTTGAGACAGGGGGCTATGGGGAGTCGTCATGGTAGATGGGGGCACACAATTGGAGATTCAGAGGTTTGGAGATGAGAGGTTTGGGAGATAAGAGGCTAGAGATAAGAGGCTAGAGATTAGAGGCTGATGGTCTTGCCGACTTGAAAGCGTTCATCATGCGTTTGCACAATGACATAACCCAGGCGGGGGTCGTAGGTGGCGATCGCCGGACTGGGGTGCGCTGCATGAAAAATCATGCCGTATCCCCACACCGGGCCGCGGCCGTTGATCAAAATTGGCGATGAACCCACGAGTGCTGGTTCAATCTCTCGCACAGCTTCTGCAAATTGCTCTGGTGTCGTTACTCCAGTGGGAATTTCAAACTCCACCAGTCGAAAGACTAGCCCATTCTCATGGGGGCGATCAGTGATTGTGAAGACGGGTTTTGCCATGAGAGTTTACGTTTGAGGTGAGAGGATGTTTGAAAAGCCCTACTGTTTGTAGCAAAGCGTGCAAGATCCCCCTAAATCCCTCTTAAAAAGGGGGACTTTAAGGCGGTTTCCCCCCTTTTTAAGGGGGGCTAGGGGGGATCTCTGAGTGCTTAACATTACAGGCGATACTTTTCAAACACCCTCTGAGATTGTCTAAAGAATTTTCCAGGTTTGTAAGCAGCGTGCGGAGTTCTATCAGCATCGGGCTAGAAAAGCGATCGCCCACGGCATCCAGGCAAGCCCGATAAAACCACAGAATATCGGCAGGGCTAGCATTGAAACGCTGCCACACGCGATCGCCCTGACGCTGCCAGTCTGCCCAAATACAGCGCAGGTTGTGCAGCTTGTCGGCAAGGATCACACGCTGAATGGTGGGTTCGGCTTGCTGGAGCTGGGCGATCGCCCGAAGTTTTCGTTCTTTCCAGGATGGTTTTGGCGTTTCGTCCGATTCCGTGCAGGCATCCACAATGCGTAGCACGGCATCACCAAACTGTTTCCGAATCTCATTCCGAGTGGCATTCCCGCCCTGATCTTCTATTGCGTCATGAAGCAGCGCGGCGATCGCAGCATCTTCATTCCCGCCATCCTCCAGAACCAGCGCAGCAACACTCATCAGATGGCTGATATAGGGGACGCTGCTGCCTTTCCGCAATTGATGTTGATGCAGGTGAAAGGCATAGGTGAGGGCGTGTGCAAAGCGAGGGCTAAGAGGTCGGGATTGGGTTTGTTTTTCAGGAGTCATTGTTCTTGATTGCGCCTCCCCAATGCGGATGATTATAGGGACAGGACTTCGCACTTGCGAGAAGTTTTTGGGTTTTTCTGCGGGCGCATTTCGTGAGAAACGCCCAACTTAATGGAGTCTCTTTATTCGATCAGGTCGCCTTTATACAGCCTCCAGGTTTCTTGCATATCGTCCGTCATACGCTGGCGCAAGCTCAGCGGCAGCAAGACTTCTACATTAGGCCCCCACGCCCGCAGCCGCATGACGACGTTGTTGTCGCCGAGGCGATGTTGGGCGGTGCAAAAGACGCTGCTCTTGTGGCGGGGGCGATCGCCAAACAGCTTGGTTAACGATAAGCCCTGCCTGCTAATCTCTGGATCAGCCCGAAAGCGCTTTTCTGCTTGGGCAAAGCCCATTTCAGTAAACAGCTTGGCGCGTTCGGTGTTGGCAATGTAGTTGCCGTAGAAATAGCGCTCAAATCTGAGTAATAAAGGGGCGATCGGGCGATGAATTTCGACACCCATGGCCAAGGCGACCTCCTGCTGCACAAATTCCGGTGTTTTCTCAGCAAATCGCTTGGGTAAGCCTGAGGCTGATGCTGCTGACTGTGCCAATGACTGTGTCCAGGACTTCCCCTGTGAAGTTTTGAACTGCCATTCGGCAGGCAGGGATGGATCGTTCCAACTCAAAAGCTGGAGAGACAAAATTCGATCGAGTCGATAGTCATACCAGCTCAAATGCTCCGGTTTACCATCATCTAAATGCTGCGGCGTTTGACCAAAGGCAAACAGGTATGGCGCACGCTGAAAGTAATAAATGCAAACGGGATACGTTAGGATGCTAAACTCTGCCTCGTAGTAGCGAATGCTGCGATAGACCAGCCGCACGGGAGGTACGGGAGTCTGCTGCCAGCCCTCCTTTAAGGTTTGGAGTAATTGCTCCACTTGGCGAGACACAGCCTGAGAAATAATGTATTCCGTATCCAGGATAAACCGCTGGATGCCGTTGATGGGCTGAGGAAAATGCTCAACGACGTTAGCCAAATCATTCGGGATGAAATGGATCAACGCTGGCTCGTCCGCAGATTCGGCGGCGATCGCAGCAATCCAGGGCAAGGTCGGCAAGATGCTCACCTTGTAGTAGCGCCGCTGGCTGCCTGTGCCGCTAGCCTTGAGCCAGCCCAATTTTTCCAGCGTGGCAAAGTCGTTTCGCAAGGTGCGGTGATCGACTTGAAACGGAATCGGCTCTTCATCTGCTGGCGCATCTCCCAACAGTGCAGAAAGGCGATCGCGCTCGATGCCATAGCGATTCACAAATGCTTGCCGCCACAGCGTTTCATTTATCTCAGGCTGATCCTGAAAGAGCCACTGCTTGAGGGTTTTTTGCTGCTGCTCTGGCCGCAAGAACGAGTCTCGCCATTGGGCATTGCTAAAGGAACCCACTGCATCGGTAGAGAGCAGCATGGGTTTTTCGCTGTAGAGCGATCGCAAAATTGCCCACAGCCGCACGGCCTTCAGCAAATTGCCCTTTTGCCCCAACACGCCAGGTACTAGATAATCCAACAGCTCTACCGTCGGCGGATAGTCAAACGAAGATTCCGTGCCCATGAATCGATTTTGGAGTTTGGATTGGCAATTTTGGATTGGCAATTTTGGATTGTGAATCCGGTGTGCTATTCCCAATAGGGCAAACCTGTTTCTTTCCAGAGCGGCGGGAGCGATCGCTTGTCCTTGCTCTCATTTTCGGTAAACCATTTGTAGTTTTCGCCGTCTGGGTCTGGCTGTGGTTTCATTCTGGGATAGTGAACCGGCCTGTCCAGCCCTTTTGCAGCCTGCTTAAAGGCTTTAATAAACAGAACTTCTTCAAAGTCCTCTATGTTCTTTTTCGGTGAGTAAGCAAGTGCTACTGCCTGCTTAAACGTATCAATACATTGCGCTGCCTGCTCTGGATCAGGTGGATCGATCGGCAGCAGCGACTCATAATATTGCTTCCAGTCTTGCCCAAGGCGCAGGTCGGTTTGCTTCCAGTCCACCTGGAGCTGCACGCTGCCAAAGCCGAGGGGCTTGCCGCCGCCCAGTCGGTGGTAATGCTTGTCTGGCAAGGTCAGCAGCCAAAGCAACGCGCCCAGCTCCACAGACGACAGATTCGTAATGTCAATGTCAAACTGAAACTGAGTGTTTTGCTTTACCCAGGCTTGGATCGAGCGGTTTTGGCTATCGCGCTGTTCAGTGCCATCTTTATTGGGGCGGCGATATTCCTGATAGCAGCCGTTGACAGATTGCCCAGTGCGATCGCTCATCGGGTCGTTCCAATAGTCGGCATTTTTGGCGATCGCCTTGTGATGGGGATACACCTTTCGTCCACGCAAAGCTTGTTTGGCAGATGCATATCCGTCTTGTTTAGGCGTGCCATTACTTAAAGCACCACCTTGTTTATCCTTGGCAACATAAAACCGAGACTGCTGCGGTTTCGGTTGCCCTAGAATCGTCAGCGGTAATCCAGGACTATTCGCTGGATCGTCCGTGAACTCTTGAATCGCATCCGTTGATAAACATTTCACCGAATGAAGCCGCAGCTGACCTTTATAAGCACCTTTGCCCTTCTGATTTACCCAACCGAAAACGCGATCGGCAGGCGAAAGCTCATTAAATGTGCCAGGGGGTTTCAGCGACTCAGGCAAAAGTGAATCAGGATCAACCTCAAACAGCTTCCTGGCAATCATGACCGGATAAAGCGCAGTCACTTTCAGATTTTTTCCATCCTTCTCAATAAAGGCATAGCAGAGGGTGCCGTCTTTCAGTTGAGCTTCCTGACTTCCCCCAGTGATGTGTCTTGACCACTTTCCATAGCTGGTTTGGGGCGGGCGTTCTGAGCCTGCTTCAATTTCGCGTTTGTGTTCCTCTTGATAATTCTCAATTAGCTCTTTCCAAGCCTTTCTAAGTCCGTCAGCTTGAAGCTCATCTAAGCTCACGCTCCATTTATTCTCATCTGCTGGGCGGATGAAAAATACCCGCTCATTGTATTTATTCTTGATGTTTTGGTTGGTGATACATAGATAGGCATTTTCAATTTTTAATGTTTCCGAGGTTAACCTATGACTCCTGCTTAAATTCGGTGGAGTTGGACGCTCAGGAAGTGTAGATGAACTGGGCACAATGTCACAAACTACCCAATAAAAGAAAGGTTTTCGCTCCACTTTTTGCAGCCAAACCTTAACAGCTTGCCCATGCTGCATTCCGGTAAATTTAGGAGCATCGAGAGAAAGGCGATCGCTCCCTTTTCTATATCGAGGCAGCCATGCAGCATACATCAAATTGCCAGGAATATTCCAGCGTTCATTCCCAGTATTCCAGGTTGGTAGCCCTGGGGTGGTTCCAGGTAGAAGTTGAATGCGATCGCAATCGCCCTCAATTCTGGCGGGCACTAAACTTAGTCCTTCTGTTGCTGGCATTCGATAGGCAAGTCGATCCTGATGATTTTGGAATACCCCAAACCGAGAGTTCGTCACAGCCTCATAAGCGGTTCTCAGCATTCCTTTAACAGACGTAGGAGGTAGATAGGGCTGATTGCCAAGTTTTCGTATCGGATAACTCTTATGCTTTTCCTGACCGCTTTCATTGAGATTTGCAGCATCAGGAATCAGCAACGGTGTGATGGTTTCTAGAGAAACACGAATGCATCCACTCCACTTATTTTCTAAATAGCTTGCGTGACCAGAGGGCTTGTCATCGCCGAGTCCTTCAGTTTGTTTGCGATTGGGAGCAGGGATGAAGTTGTAAGGATTATGAAAATCCTCTTGAAAAGCGGATTCACGCTCAATCGCTGCCTCTGGTGCTACATCGCCCTCTTCTTCTCCAGGTGGCAATTGAGCTTTGAGCTGTGCCAGTTGTGTCCAATCAATTCGCTTCTGATTCACGACTATTCTCCTTCTAGGTCTGCCAAGTTAAGTTCATCAAGCGTTCTTCTTGGACTGCGACATTGCCGTATGGTTCAATCTCGCCCAGATATTCACGGCTACGAAGTTCAACAACGGTTTGGTTGTTAGAGCCTGGTGCAATCGGAACGGGCATAGTCCCAATTCGAGCAGCAGATAAAATACTCCAGTTGGCTGGTGCTGCCTGCTTCACCTTGTTCAGGGGTTCACCCCAAAGCAGATATGTCTGTTCGGCAGCTTTGAGATAGCTCAACTCCCCTGTGTCGTCTGCAAACTTTTTTCCCAGTTCCGTTTCCGAGATCAGCACGGCTTTTCCTTTGCTGCCGGGAATGCTGAGCCAGCGCAGTTCAGCCTGTTCGTCAAACACTCTGGCTTCAAACATTGGGGATAGATCCAGGGTCTGTTCTTGCCAACCCTGTTTACCGTTGCGGCAAATTGTGACTCGCCCATCTGACTCTAATCTGCCAAAGCTGCAAGCTTGGGGACTATAAAGTAGTGCGATCGCCCCTGGCATCAGATCTTTAACCTGGTTCAGCGCGTCTTCCAAAGAGATGTCCTGCTGCGATTGTCTATACAGTTTCGTTTTGGTAGCGACTGCCTCGCTCATGATGCGACCTCCTGAGGAATTGTTGATTCGATCCAGGTTTTCCAGGCATCGTTCAAACCTGCAAGGCTGCTAATCTGAGCGAGATGCTGAGCAGTAAGATAAGTTTGCGATTGTTCTGGTGCAACCTTTAGCGTGACGTTGTGAAGGGCTTGAATGTCGTCAGGTAAGTTCGTGCCGCTGACTGAAAACGAGATAGATTTAATGGCGATCGCCCCCATCCCTCGATTCACGCCATAGCCCAGCGGAATTCGCCCTTGAATCAGATCTCGCAACACCAGCAGCAGCAGTGCCACGCCCTGTTTTTGCAAGTCCGCTCCTTCCAAGCGAGACAGGTTTAGCCGGAGGGCGATCGGCTGCCACTGCACCCCCATCGGCTCCAGCGTGCTATACAGAAACTGATCCGCTGCGCCACCCGTCCAGCGATCAATTGCAACGTGAAACGCCTGCTGCACATCATGAAGCTTCGCCTCTTTTAGAGCCTGTAGCAACTCCGCAGAATCCTTGGCGGTCTGAACCTTTTCCCATTGCTGTCCTGATATTTCGTAGTCAGCGTAGCAATCGGCAACAGACAATGCACCCATGCGCCCTAGCTGCTGTTTATCCTCGGTTTTGGCAGCTTTGCCAAACAGGTTTTCAATCAGTGGAACCTCGACCTGCTGCAAAAATGCTTTTTTGGAATCGACTGGCTTTGTTGCTGCGGCATGATTGAAAGCAGGGCAAACCGTGCGAACAATGCGCTCTGCCTGGGTTCGCAACGCCCCTTTGATGGAGCTTCCCGGCAGCACAAACGCAACGTGGTCACCAATGCCGCTTACCAAAGGCAGCATATCGACTGCGATACCTTCGCGCTCTGCCTTTGCCATCAGGGGCGAAATGGGTTCCCAGTCAATGGTGACTGTTAGAGCAGGACGCGCCTTTCGCGGTGTGTTTGCCTCTAGATCAAAGATCGACGAGTTGCCAGATTCCCCTTTGAGCAGTGCGAGAATGCCTGCACGAGAATTGAACAGTTGCTCTTTGACTTCCAACTCTTCTAACTTTACGGTTCCCAGTCCTCTTGTTTTGGCAGCGCCCAGGCTCAGTTCGCCCTCTTGCAGCGATCGCAATAGCCCCGCCCACAACTGGCAAACCAGCACCCATGCAGCGTCATTCAGCGCCAACCTTGACTCTGTGACCCGATCTAACGTGATTTGCAACTTGAGCTTGCTACCTTTCGGCAAAATCGCGCGATCGAACTTGATGTATTCTGCGGCGCTGCCGCCAAAGCGATCGATTCCCACCCCATCGCGCAGTTCGGTTTGCACGTCGCCCTGAATCACGGCATCTTCTATCAGCACCCAACTCGCGTGGCCGTCGTCGCTCTGCGTCCTGCCGTTTTGCCCCAGGCGCGGCCCCCAGAGCATGGAAATAATTTGGGAATCTCCTTCCAGTTCCTCCATCCAGCCGCGCAGCGCCCCCGCAAGGCTGGTGCCGGGAATGTAGTAGTCTCCGGCTCCGTTGACTGCCAGCGTTAAATCAACCATTGGATCATTGTTGACACCGCCAACGTGAAGGGGGCTTTCGGCAATGAGTGTACCTGTGATGATGTATCGAGCGTCTATCTTACGCGCCATGATTTGCTCCTGCTGCAACGCCTGCTTGCTCCTGCTTTTTCTCTAGCTCCTCTAGCTCTCGCTTGTGAGCGCGAATGCAGGCATCAATGACAACTTGAACTGCTTCTGCCCAAAGCTCTTGCTTCAAATCTGATTCGCCCGTTTGGGTCAGGGTGAGTTCCTGAAGAGAGGGATGGTTGAGGCTGTTTTGATTCGGATCAGCATGACAAAGTGCAGCGCTAATCCCTTGCCAAATCTGTGTCTCTTCATGGATCAGACGCTCAATCTTGTCCAGTCCATCTTTTGTTGCATCCCACTTGCTAGAGCGCTTCTCTCGAATGTTTTCGATCCAGGACAGAACTGGCTCTTTTTGATTGAATTTCAGTTGAGAGAGGACTGAGCGCAAACCGCCAAGCTGGCTCATGCTGGGCTGGCCCACAAACTCACCCTGTTCGGTTTGGTGTATCCGAATGCCTAGCAGGCTTTCACGGCGATCGCCCTCACTGGCTAAAAACAAAGCAGCCCTGCGAATGGCTTCGCGCCAAGCAGCTTTCTCGATCAAACGGGCGTAGTCAAAAACGTCAGAATTGCGGTTAGATGCACTCAGCAATGGCGGCGGTGTATCTAGCTCAGCTTCTTGAGATTTCAAGGCTTCCTCTGTTTTGCGGTTTGGTTTCTTTGCGCTTAACGGTTCGCTGAGCAATGGATGGTTAAAGCAAAGCTGCCCGTAGCCTTCGGCAGTTCGCTCGCCAATGCCCGATAGCTCAAGCTGCCTGAGGCGCTGAGGATCGAGCGTTCCAGATTTTACCTCAAAGACCATGCAGCTTCCTGCCGCAATGCCCACCAGAGAGGGACGAGGCAAATTCCACTGCGTCTGCCAGGACTCGACCCGGTGCGATCGCAGCATGGCGGAAATCAACCCCTCACCAGGAGTAGAGAGTTCTAGCTGAATAGATGATTCATCTCCCCCAGCGTTGAGCGTCTGCTGGTTAGCGCTGAGTGTCTGCTGGAGTGCTTGCCGAAAGTCTTCGACCGATGCCGTCGGCCGCAGCGACTCATTCCGCAGAAGCATATCTGAAAGCAGCCATATCCAAAGTTTCTCTGTTTGTTCTGTTTGTTTTGAATCCTCCGTTGAGATATCCGTTTCGTATTCCGGTTGAATGATCTTTACAGTGATATCAACGGCTCCGTAGTCATCTTTTTTAGATTGTCCAATCCGGTGATTTCCCTGCAATTTCTCATACCAGTTAGGATGTTTTTGACACAGCGCATCATAAATAGACTGTCGCATCCGTAGCTCAGCCCGGAAGCAGGTTTTAGGGGCGATCGCCTCATAGCTATAGACCCCGCCGACCTCGCTGGTAGGGCGCTGGTATGGGTCTTCGATGGTGTTGTGTGTGCCAACGAGCGTATTGACTGTTTTGTATTCGGGGAGCGTTTCCACGGGCTTTGTGAACTCGATATAGCCTTTTCGATAGCCCTTGATCTGAGAGGATTGCTCCGGTTCACAGAAACGGTTGTAAACCTTGCCTCCTTTGTCCAGTCCACCGCCCGATTTTTCGTAAAACAGGCAAGCAGGAATCGGCTGCCCTGGCTGGTCGGCGATCGCAACCGTGGCATTCGTCACGAGCAGGTCGCCCCGCGCCACCGCATCGCCCAGATCCACGCCGAGCGATCGCACCTGTTGCAGCACCAGCCGCAGCAATTGCGTGCCCGGAATATAGTCCAACGTTTCGACGACGTTGCCAATCGTGCGGGCTGGAATGACCAGAGGCGTTAGGGCTTCTAGGGCGATCGTGATTCGCTGCCACCCAGATTGATCACTGCGAATTTCCAGAGAATTCGTCTTTTCTGAAATATCTTCTGAGCCATCTGAGCTATCTTCTGAAGCTTCGGGAAGTTCAGGTGCATCTCGCGCCAGAATGTCCCACACCGCTTGCTGAATTCCAACCTCCTCAGGCCAATCAATCTTGAACTCGCAGCGCCCTGCACCGCGCCGCCGCTTGCCGCCGAGCCGTTCCACCACCGTTGCACCTGCTGCCAACAGAGTACAAGCTGCTTGCTGCTGTTCTGGATTCAACGCTGCCAGCAATTCACAATCTGCCGTCAGCACCGCACCAATTCGCGCCATTTCTTCAAAGCGCAGAAAATCTTCCTTCGCACATCCTCTGTCATCAATGCTGATTCCGGGTTTGATAAAGGTAAACGCACTTTGCAAGGCTTGATGTGCAGGATTGGAGGCTTTGGCCCGATGCTTCAGCAAATTTCTCAGGGATTTTGGCAAGTGGGCGGCTCGGATGGAAAGAGCGGCGGGCTGGGGCGCAGTTGAAAGTGCAGCGTTGGCGATCGCAGGCTGATCTCCGAATAAGAAATCAACCCACTGGTTCCAGGATGTGGATGTACCTCCAGCGCTATCCAGCCCATTGGCAATGAGTTCGCAAGCATCTCGCCAAATGCCCGTGAGCGTTTTTGCAGGCAAGTAAGGTAAGCCGTCGGTGTCGCGCTGAATTAGCCGATCGATATCGCCTCGCCGCCCAGCGCCAGCGCCCACATGCCAATCGCTCTGCATCGTAATGGTGAGTTGAAATTTCATTTAGCCATCCTCCTGGTCGGCAGCGCGTTGAAAAGTTGGGTCGGCAGAGAGATCAGCGGGTAAGAAATCAGCCGCATCCAGCGCATCGAGTAAGCCAGTTATTTTGAGTGATTTTCCTGTGGCAGGATCAGTAACTTTGGTGAATAAAGACCTGGGATCTCCTTCCAGCGCTCGGATATCAATAGTAGAGCGATCGCCATTCTCAGTAGCATCCTGATCTGGCGAATCAGCGCGTGAATTTTCGGATGAATCAATTAAATCAACGTAGCGATCGCGAATCAGTCGATACTGTGCATCTGCCAAATCTGCACCTTGCGACAATGCATTCCGTAGGTTGTGCATCTGGCTATTCGGCAGTTTGCGCCGCCCGTCCTCATCCTTGGCATTGAGTGCATCAATTCGACGCTCTAGATGTTCCCATTGATGCGGCTTTGCCCATTGCGTCATCTGGTTTTCAACTGGCAGATCGTCAGTTGGAGTGACGATGTAAGGCGCGATGTAGAGCTGGGTGTCAGACGTTGGCTGGAGGCGATCGCGGATCTGTCCTAAATTCACGCCGCTCGTGTCATACAGCACATGGAAATCTAGCGCAGAGCAGGGATAGGGAACAGCTTTTGTTTCATTAGGCAACACATGGGTCAGCTTTTGCTTCACCGCTTTTGCCGATTGCATGAGGGATTCCGAAAGCTCGTAGGCAACCGAAAAGGGAAAATGGGGCTTGATAATCGCTACGCCTGCACAGGAGGAGAGACGATTCACGCCCAGCGCTGCCTTAGCAATTTCAGGAAGAATACCGTCATAGTGAGCGTTATCTGTCTCCTTTGTTTCGGCATCAAAGGCGAGGAGAAACTGCTGCGTAAACCGCAACGCCGCTTTTCCATCGCACACCACCGTCAGGTCGTCGCCGCCCAGCACCAGGGGTACGATCGGCAGTTTTTCAATCCCTGTTCCAAACGATTGCAGCGCTGTGATAAACGCCCGCTCGGTGCAAACATCGAGTGCTAGGGAAAAGCGGCGCAAAGCGCCAACATAGGTGCGATTGTTTTGGCTAATATCACCTGTCATCTTCCCTAGCTTGGTTAGGTGCGTTCCAAACTTGAGGAAAATTTCGCCAAGCCCGTTGCCATCGGCATGAATCACGGCTCGCCAGGAACCCTGCTTGCTTTGCTGTTCGTCCTCGTCGTCCAAGGCTTTAATGCTCTTTGCAAAGCTTTGAGGAATCTGATTTCGCTTGAGTAACTCTTCAATGCGTTCAATATTGCTGTCGTAATTCTTGCGCTTTGCCAGGGAGACGTGCGATCGCAGCACAGGCTTTCCTCCGGCCGCTTTCGGATCTACTTCATTGGCGGGCAACCCGCTGGTGGCGCACTGATCGACCACGGGCAGCCGCAGAAAGCGGAGATGATGGGTCGCATTGTGCGATCGCGCTTCTGCAAATTTTCGATGCACCCGCTCATTCACATCCGACAGGTCTTCACGTTCCCAGTTGAATTCTTCAAATACACCAAAGATATCCAATCCGGGTGCTTCTTCCAGCGCCTTCAGCGTGACGGCTTGAATGATTTTTCTTGCTTTCTCTTCATCACGAGTAAGAATTAGAGCCTTGCCAGAAGTCGCCAAAATGATTTCAGTATTAATGCCTGGCGTTGACTCCAGCGGCGGATTTAGTGCTGAGTCCATCAGCTTTTTTCGGATTTTATCTTCTCGGACTTCTTCTGTACCCTGCGAATTTTTCCAGATTCCTAAACGGGGATGTCCACCGTTCTGAGCGACAGCATCCAGTACCCATTTTGTGCCAGCGCGGAAGGTTAGTTCGGATGCACCGACGTTTTCACGCAGCTTGTTGGTCGAAAAGATATAGCCCTGGTTGCCAGACGTTTCCAGAAGGACGAGAAACATAGCGCTTACTCAAAGATGAAAAAGACAGAAAACCGGACACTAGAATCTAACGCGGCACCCCAAACTGGCGGCAAATAGCGCCAGAGTTAGCTTGCCTTTTGCCGATCGCCCTGGCGCGATCGCCCCACCACCTGCATCCCCAGCCTCACGCGAATTGGCTCATGGGAACCTATGATTTTCCCGGTTTTGTCATCCGTTCGGGCGGGGGTATATTGCAGGGGACGAGCCGTGTTGATGCAGGCCAGCACTGCCCCCACCGTGGCGTGAGCGGTCATGCCCGTATAGTCAGTAATTACGTCTTGCTCAGACCAGCCCTCAGGGAGGCGAGTCCGATATACTCCATCCACGCAGTCGCGAAACTTCAGCGGATCGTAGACATCATTCATCACGATGGGATCATCAATACACACTTCAGGAAATTTGCGACGCAGTTCCAGTGCCTTTTCCAAACTGTCGCGGGAGCAAACCAGCCAGCACCGTTCCAGCCGAGGCAGATGAAAGCGGAGGGCTGTTTCGCAGGCTGCTGGATTGCTGACCAGCAGAATCAGCCCCAGATAGGTTTGTTCCAGCTTTTTCTGCTCTACCTCAAACGGGACATGGGCCGGCAACAGCGCAATTTGCCGGGAGATCAGCCACGACACCGTGGCGATCGCCCCCACCAAGATCAGCAGCGAAATTAGCGCAATGCGAACCAGCGCCGTCGCATCATCCCCCAGCCACGACTGGAGCAGATCGTATACTGCATTGCCAAAGATTCCCAGGCAAACTGACCCAATAAAAAACGGCAGAATCGTCTCTGCATTAAACACAATCTTGATGGCTTGGGAGATGGCTTCAGTCAGCGTGTTTCGCATGGCGTGGGGCAACCCTCAATCTCTAAGTCAATACCTAACTGTTTTACACCCTCTTGGAAAGGGAGCCTTCCAAGCCCGTTGAAAATATGAACTGAAAACATGAACCAGACCAGTTGCCAAAGCTATGCCATCTGCTGATTTCTAAATCTCAGGACTTACGCCGTGAGATCCCCCTAAATCCCCCTTAATAAAGGGGACTTTGAGGCCGGTTCCCCCCTTTTTAAGGGCACTAACATACTTCACGCAGCAATCCTAGCCCTCACCCTAAATCCCTCTCCCAAAGCGGGAGAGGGACTTCAACTCGTCATCCGGCTCCCCTTCTCCCCGCTTGGG
>NZ_DVEA01000180.1:0-1505 GCF_015295965.1 Thermoleptolyngbya sp. M55_K2018_002 | reverse complement strand
ACGCGATTGTGGTGGTGGAGGCGATCGCCGCCAAGGTGCAAGATCGCGGCATGAATCCGTTCCGCGCAGCGGCCGAAACCATGAAAGAACTGTCTGGCGCGGTGATTGCAACTTCGCTGGTGCTGATGGCGGTGTTCGTTCCGGTGGCGTTTTTTCCCGGCACTACGGGCGCAATTTATCGCCAGTTCGCCCTGACGATCGCCTTTGCCATTGTCGTGTCTACCTTCAACGCGCTTACCTTTTCGCCGGCCATGTCGGCCCTGCTGCTGCGGCCCCGTTCCGACCACCAGGGCTGGCTGGGGCGACAGTTTGAGCGCTTCAACGGATTTTTGGACAATGTGCGGCAGCGCTATCAGCGATCGCTCACGGTGTTGTCTCAGTTGAAGTATTGGGTGCTGGCTGGGTTTGTGCTGGCGCTGATGGCCACGGCTTGGGTTTATCGCACGGTTCCCGGAGCCTTTTTGCCGGAAGAAGACCAGGGCTATTTCATTACGCTGGTACAGGCTCCCGAAGGCGTGTCGCTCAACTACACCAAGAAAATTCTGGATGAAGCCTCCGCCGAGGTACGCAAAATTCCGGAAGTAGAGTCGAATTTTGCCGTAACGGGCTTTAGCTTTGCGGGCGTTGCGCCCAACCAGGGCATTATGTTCACGCTGCTGAAGCCGTGGGAAGAGCGGAAGGGTCGGGGGCAGTCTGTCCAAGAGATTATTGGGCAGATCCAGATGACGTTTTTTGGAATGCCCAAAGCCCGAATTTTCTCGCTGAACCCGCCCTCGATTCAAGGATTGGGCAACTTCGGCGGCTTCCAGATGGAAATGCAGGATCGCCGGGGAAATATGCCTCTCAATGAGTTTGTGGGCTACCTTTATGCGCTGATGGGAGCCGCCAACCAAAACCCCAATTTGCAGGCGGTGTTTTCTACCTATTCCGCCAGCACGCCGCAGATGGTAGTGGAGGTAAACCGCGATCGCGCTAAGGCCTTGGGCATCGACCTGAATGACATTTTCTCGACGCTCCAGAGTTTTCTGGGGTCAGATTATGTCAACGACTTCACGCTGGATCGGCGCAGCTACCGCGTTTATGTGCAGGCCGACGAGCAGTTTCGCGCCCAGCCGGAAGACGTGAACCAACTCTACGTCCGCTCTGCCGCTGGTCAGATGATTCCCCTCGGCAATTTGGTAACGCTGACCCCAACCACCAGCGCCCAGTCAATTACGCACTACAACCTGTTTCGATCGATTTCGGTGCAGGGCGGTGCGGCGCCAGGAAGAAGCTCTGGCCAGGCGATCGCCGCGATGGAGCAGGTTGCCCAGCAGGTGTTTCCGCCCAGCCTGGGGTTTGAGTGGACTGGTAGCGCTCTGGAGGAGATCGAGTCGGGCGGGCAAGCGCCGCTGCTCTTTGCCCTGGGGCTGCTGATGGTGTATCTGGTGCTGTCGGCGCAGTACGGCAGCTTTGTAGACCCGGCAATTATCTTATTTGCTGTGCCGCTGGCGGTGCTGGGGGCG
>NZ_DVEA01000319.1:0-1511 GCF_015295965.1 Thermoleptolyngbya sp. M55_K2018_002 | reverse complement strand
CAGAATCTCTTCGTCTTGCCGCGTCGCCCGCACCAAGCTCAGCATATATTGCTGCAAATGCGGCTCCACATGCACCGCCGCGCACTGCTGCCGCAAGGCTTGCACCTCGTCCAGCGAGAGGCAGGGACGCAACTCTTGGGTGGGCACGCTGCCGCCGTTGAGCCGCTGCAACATCTGCAATTCTTCTAGCTCCGTCGGATAGCCCAGGCTCAGCGATAGGGCAAAGCGATCCATCTGGGCTTCGGGCAGGGGAAACGTCCCCTGATATTCCACCGGGTTTTGCGTGGCGATTACAAAAAAGGGCGTGGGCACGCGGCGCGACACGCCATCCACCGTCACCTGCTGTTCTTCCATCACTTCTAGCAAGGCAGACTGGGTGCGCGGGGTGGCGCGGTTGATTTCGTCGGCCAGCACCACGTTGGCAAACACGGGCCCCGGCATAAATACAAACTCGCCGCTGCGGGGATTCCAGATATTCGTCCCGGTGACATCCGACGGCAGCAGGTCGGGCGTGCATTGCAGCCGCTGAAACTGGCCGTCGATCGATCGCGCTAGGGACTTGGCCAGCAGCGTTTTGCCCACCCCCGGCACGTCCTCCAGCAGCGCGTGGCCGCCCGAAAACAGCGCCACCAGCACCAGCCGAATCGCCTCCGACTTGCCGACGATGGTGCGTCCCAAATTTTCTACAAGCTGTTCGATGCGGTCTCTCATGATAGGCTGGCGCGGAGTTGCAAAACGCTCTGCTCCATCATGGCAGCGATCGCCCGCAATCGGGGCAGGAATTCTGCGGGTTTTGCCCAGGACTGCCGCGATTTCCCAAGACCCGGCAATGGCGCTAGGATGATCGGGGATTCATTTTGCAACGCGCTGAACCGTTCACCATGCGAATTCGACGGCGTTGGGTGGGGCTGTGGCTGGCGATCGCGCTGCTGGTAGGGCTAGTAGCGGGGCTGCTGCCAGCGGGATTTCTGGGAGAATCGCACTCCCGCCCGCAGCCCATCGCTTTGCGGCCAGCCCTTTCTACGCCTGACATCAACCCCGAACGGCTCTTGAGAGATGTGCAGGCGCTCAGCTTTGTGCGATACGAAGCGGGCGATCGCCAGCGGGCAGCAGAATATATCGAGCGATCGCTCACCGCAGCGGGCTGGCAAGTGGCGCGTCAGCCCTTCGGCGTAGGCGAAACCGCTGGAGAGAACCTGATCGCTACCCGCCCAGACGCGCCGCCGGATCGTCCCAAGCTGCTGCTGGCGGCCCACTACGACACGGTGAAGGATTCTCCCGGAGCCGACGACAATGCGACGGCTGTGGCAACCGTGCTGGAAGCGGCTCGGCTGCTCGACCCGCAGGACGCGCCCGCCCGCCTGGAACTGGTGCTGTTTGACCGCGAAGAGGCGGGGCTGGAGGGCAGCGAGGCATTTGTGGCGGAGGCGGCGCGGCGGCAAGGGGTGCGGGGCGCAGTGGTGATGGACATGATCGGCTATGGCTGCGACGTGGCGGGCTGCCAGTCCTAC
>NZ_DVEA01000241.1:0-7924 GCF_015295965.1 Thermoleptolyngbya sp. M55_K2018_002 | reverse complement strand
AAACTGGATTAATCAAACTGGACTAATCGCTGATGCTGGAAAAAGTCCTCGTAGCGGCTACGGGCGCGGATTAGCTCCATGCGATCGCCCCAGATGGCGACCTCTGCGGGGGCGGGGTGCAGCGCAAAGTTTGTCAGCGAGTGATTGAAGCCGTAAGCGCCGCAGTTGCGGATGACCAGGCGATCGCCAATTTCCAAGTCCACGGGCAGCAGCGCATCGCGCACCACCACATCAATGGGCGTTGGCAACTGGCCCGCGATTGTAGTGGGCATTGTGTCAGATGACTCTTTACCTAATACCCGCAGAAACTTGCTGGCATTTTGCATGGCGGGGGTGCGGTAGAGATGGTGAACGCCGCCGTTGAGAATCGCAAACCGCTTGCCCTGGGATTCTTTGATATCCAGCACCTCTGTCAAATACAGGCCTGCCTCACAAACGAGATAGCGCCCCATTTCCAAAATGAAATGAAACGGCTCGTGGCTAAAGACGGCTTGTAGGGCCGCCCCAAACGCAGGCACATCAAACGCGGCATCTACGGAGTTGTAGGGCACGCCAATGCCGCCGCCAAAGTCGATGACCTCGATGCAAAACCCCTGGGCCCGCAGTCGATGGGCGATCGCCACGGTGTTTTGCCACGCATCAATCAGTTGCCGATAATCCAGCACATTGCTTTCGGTGAACACATGAATTCCCTGAAGCCGCACATGGCTAAGCGACTGAATCTGCAACAGTTCGGCGGCTGCCTGCGCCTCATCTACGCCAAACTTACTCGCACCCTGCCCATTCATGGCGATGGGTTTTAGCGTGTCGCTATTATGACTGCCATTCGTTTCAGAGGTTGTTTCGATGGTTTCGGAGGCTGCGTTGGGATTCTCGGCAGCGTGTACAACGCCATTCGTCTTCGCGTCGATCGCGCAGCCAGAATCACAGCTATTCAGCGTGCGAAACTGGGGGTTAATTCGCAGCAGGATGGGCTGCTGTTTCCCCCGCTCCGCCGCTATCTGGTTCAGCCGTCGCGCTTCATTGGCCGACTCTACAACAATCAGCCCGATGTGGTAATTGAGAGCCTCAGCCAGTTCATAATTGGTTTTTCCAGGGCCCGTGAAGACCGTTTCCTCAGCAGGATAGCCCGACTTTAGCGCGGCGATGAATTCACCCAGAGAGCTGACCTCTGCGGCAGCGCCCCACCGCGCCAGCAGGTGCGAAAGGGTAAGATTGCTGTTTGCCTTGAGGGCGTAGTGCAGGCGAAAGTTCTGGGGGAGGCTGTGGTCGAGAGCCGCAAATCGGGCTTCAATCAGCGCCAAGTCGTATAGATAAAGCGGCGCTCCAAACTGGGCGGCGGCCTGAGACAGCAAGGCTGCGCTTGGCAGCGCGGGGGCAAGGGGTAGGGTCAATCCGGGCATCGATCGTCCTCAAGCGATGGGAAGCCTTCTAAAGCTTGCTATGGGGCATTCAGAAGGCGAGTCGTCGTGAATGGTCGTAGCGACCTAACCGGATTTACTGAAAGGAGAATTCTTAACTATTTCTTAAGATTTGTAAACTCGCTTTTATTATGAATCGTTTGCAGGGTTCTGTCTAGATGCCGCAGGGTTGGAGGCAGGCTAGAGTCGGTCGCGGAGGCGATCGAGGGTGCGCTGATTTTCCGCTGGCGTTCCGATGGTAATTCGCAGCCCGCCGCAGGTTTTGCGGACGAGGGTTCCGGCGGATTTCAGGCTTTGAAACAGGGTTTCTAGCTGTTCCTCGGCGGGATCGTTCTGGAGCCGCAGGAACAGAAAATTGGCGGCGCTCGGCCAGACGGTGATTCCTGGCAGCGCGGCAAGGGACTGGAGGAGGCGATCGCGCTCGGACAGCAGCGTGGGGATAGCAGCCAGCAGCGTATCCTGATGCGCCAGGGCTAGCTCGGCGGCGCGTTGCGACAGGCTGGGCAGGTTGTAGGGCAGGCGAATTTTTTCCAGCGTGGCGGCCAGTTCGGGATGGGCGATCGCATAGCCAACCCGATGCGACGCTAGCCGAAACGCCTTGGAAAAGGTTCGCAGAATTACCCAGTTGGGATGCTGGGGCAGTTCCGCCAGCACGGTTTGCTGACTGAATTCAAAATAGGCTTCGTCAATCACCACCAGGATGTGGGGCGGCAGGCTCCGCAGCCAGTCTAGCTCTGCATCCGTGAGCGCATTGCCCGTGGGCGAGTTGGGATGTACTGTGAACACGACGCGAATGGCGGGCTGTCCGGCGGCAGGCGTGGCGATCGCATGGCTGGCAGCGGCGAGGTCCGTTTCAAAGGTTTGCGCGTTGCGACCGACTCGCACCACCGGAACGCCCAGCGTATTGGCCGTGATGGCATACATGGAAAACGTGGGGTCGGCCACCAGCACCGAACCTTCCGCCCGCAGGCAGGTGGCAATCAGCAGCGACCGGATGAGTTCGTCAGATCCGTTGCTGACGGAAATATGCGCCGGTGTGACCCAGCTTGCGGAGGATTGAGCAAAGGATTGAGCAGACTGGTGTGCAGACTGGTTGGCATATTGGGCGATCGCCCCTTTCAGCGCCGCATGTCCTCCATCGGGATAGCGGTTTGCCTCCAGTTCATGCTGATAGGCCCAGGCCAGTTTTTGCTTCAGGTCTTCTGGCAAATCGTAGGGGCTTTCGTTGGTATCCAGCCGATCGACCTGGGCAGGCTGCGTCGGAGAGCCGTGAGCCGCCGCATCTGTACTACCGGGATGGGGCGTGTAAGACACCAACTGAGCCAAATCGGAGCGCAAAAAGGGAAGCATAAACCCGCCTACCGCTGCAAGCACACAGCCTAAAATCACCTCTCATAGCATACGATTTTCGAGCAGTGGTCTGTTGATGTTTGGCTTGATGCAGTCTGTTGATGTTTGGCTTGATGCAGATCGATGGACGGTTGCTCGGCAGCGCTGAACCCAAAAAGCCCTTACTTGTCAAAATCTCCCGAGATCTCAGAGATTAGCGGCGATCGCCCCTCGATGCATCGGCGCGATGGTGTAGGCTGAAGAAAGCGGTCTGAGTGTCTCTAAGCGGTTTCGTAAAGAGGTTTCGTAAAGAGGTTTTGTACCCGCGTTTCAATCGGATACTGACCGCCGGATAATGGCCGCGCTCGATCGAGTTGAGTCTGATTTCTCTTGGGTTTCTTATAGTTTTCTAGTTTTCTTTTAGCTGAAGTTAGAAGTTAAAGGTTATGGACGATAGCTTGCTGCCCGTTGTCTATCTCAGTGTGCTAGTAGCGCTGCTGGCGATCGCGGGTATCTTCCTGTTTCGCCAGGTGCTTAGAACCCGCAAGGTCGAAACCGCCCTGACGCGCCTGCAAAACAAGCTCACCAAGGGCCCCGGCACGGCGCAGGAATACTATGAACTGGGCAGCATCTATCTGGACAAGAAGCTCTATTCGCAGGCGATCGCCCAGTTCCAAAAAGCGCTCAAGTCCAAAGACCTGAAAGAAGCCGAGAACGCGGCTCTGGTCTACAACGCACTGGGCTATGCCTATGCCGCTCAGGAGCAATATGACCTGGCCATTCGCCAATACAAAGAAGCGCTGGAAAAGCAGCCCAAGTACGTTACTGCCCTGAATAACCTGGGCTTTGCCTACGAGAAAAAGCAGTTGGTTACCCAGGCAATCGAAGCCTACGAGCAAGCGCTGGCCATTGACCCGAAAAACGGCACTGCCAAACGGCGCACCGAGTCCCTCAAGCGGCGCGTCGCCACGCCTGCCTAGTCTGTGCTGACCGAACTTGGTTTCGTTTCGTGCTGAACAAAAAACCGGGGCACTCCGCCATTATGCGTAGAGATCCCCGGTTGCCTTTTTTGGGTTCCGTAGTTACACGGTTGTGTCGCTAGAGTCCCTCCAGACGGTTCTGGAGCCAGATTTGCCTAGTCGTTGTCCCACTCCTCATGGCCAAGCAGATCGCCGATGCGATCGCGCAACAAAAAGTCACATTTTTCAAGCTCGCACTCAACGCAGGCCCACTCGCGGGCAGGAATGTACTTGCAGAGGACGTAGATGGGCTGCTGACGGCTGACAATCCCTTTTTGAACCAGTTGACGGGCTTCGTCTTGAAGGAGATCCATAGAGTATTGAACGGTTTGGAGCATGATTTCGACCTCTGCGCTAGAACTATCGAAACGTCGTGAGTGCTTCAAGCATGACTGACCTACGTAGGAACACTCAACGAAACACTCTGTATCAAAAGTTAGCGTTTATTTACAATCAGTGTTACCTTTTGTATTTCAGTATACTGAACCATATCTATTCTCACGCCAGTTCCCCGGTAGTGAGATTAAAAAATGTTAAAAAGTCACGAAACCATAACATTTTGGTGATACGAACTTACTAAATTCAAGACTGATTTTGAAAGATCAGCCGTTGTGCGGATAGGCTGATCGCTAGCCGAATTGCCGCTTTCATGCTGCTGGCATCGGCAATGCCCCGACCCGCGATGTCGAAGGCCGTACCGTGGTCGGGCGAAGTCCGCACAAACGGCAGCCCGATTGTGGTGTTAACGGCGCAATCGAACGCCATCAGCTTTACGGGAATTAGCCCCTGATCGTGATACAGCGCCAAGTAAGCATCGTGGGTCTGCACTGGGTGCGACGTGCCAAACCAAGCCTGGCCCGGCCGCACCCAGAGCGTATCTGGCGGAATGGGGCCGTCTAGCGTCAGGTGGGGATGCTGCTGCCGCATTTGGTGAATCCAGGGGGTCAGCCACTCCAATTCTTCGTGCCCAAGCTGGCCCCGTTCGCCGCTGTGGGGGTTGAGTCCGGCGATCGCCACTCGCGGCTGCAAAATTCCAAAATCGTCCCGCAGGCTGTCCAGCAATAGCTCCAGTTTGCGCGTCATCAGATCGGGCGAGAGGGCATCGGGCACCTGCCGCAGAGGAATATGCGTCGTTGCCAGCAGCGCCCGCAGCGTCCAGCCCGTATGGGGCGATCGCCCGACAAACATCATGCCAAACCGCGTCGTTCCCGCTTGCTCTGCCAGCAGTTCCGTTTGCCCCGGATAGACGTGACCCGCCGCTTTCCAGGCAGACTTGGCGATGGGCGCAGTGACAATGCCGTCAAACTCGCCTGCTAGCGTGTGGGCGATCGCCGTCTGCAAAAACCGAAAACTGGCCTCGCCGCTGGCAGCGCTTTCCGCTCCTGGCATAATTTGGGACACCAGCGCCGAGTCGAGCGGCACCTCCAGCAGGTCGAGTGTAGAGAGGTCAGGGAGATAGGAGAACCCTGCCTGCACGAGGCGATCGCACGTCTGCTCCAGCAAAGCGCGGTTGCCGACCAGCGTGATTTTGCTGGGCTGTTCTGGGAGGTCTTCTGGGGAATCTTCTGGGGGGTCTTCTGGGGGGTCTTCTGCCAGAGCCGCCAGCGCCTTCAGCACCACCTCCGCCCCAATTCCTGCCGGATCTCCCAGGGCGATCGCCACTCTTGGCTGCACCATTGCTTCCCCCTTGCCAAATACCTGTTGAACCTCGCAAAATACCAGACAACCCCTGCCCCAAGCCCCCAGGCGCAATTCATCAAATCAGCGGAACCTTTAGCCAATCCACCAAACGGGCTGCAAACTGCCTTAAAATGCATGGTGCAAGTGCATGGTGCAAGCTCTGGCAACCTCGACCCCGGTCAACGCCCGGTTCATGCCGCAGCGCTTTCTCGGCAGCGCTTTCTCAATGGCTGCATTCTAAAGGCTGCATTCTAAAGGCTGCATTCTGAAGGCGGCATAGAGGGCGATCGCCAGTTCCCAAGCTCGCAAACCCACGTCATCCCACTCAATCAATTCAAGCAAACAAACTAAGGAGATACCGAAAACATGAGCGGTGAAATGCTGAACGCAACTTTCTTGTCATTTACTCTAATTTTGGTGGGGCTAGCGCTGGGCTTTGCGCTGCTGAAGCTCCAGGGCGGCGAAGAGTAATTTTTGAGGTTAGCTGGCCTGGTTTTCTACAAAGACGGTGCTGCGTCCCCGTCGATCGGTCATACGACAAAGCGCACGAAAAACCAGGCAGCCCTCCCCAAGCGCATTCCCAAACCCCAAATCTAAAATCGCAAATCCGAAATCCAACGCCTCAGCTATCTTCTGGCTCGTCCAGATGCTCTGCCACTTCACGGTATAGGTTGAGGACGTGGCTATCTTTCAGGTAATAGAACACGTTGCGCCCCTGCTTGCGGTAGCTGACTAGTCGGAGCGATCGGAGCGATCGCAACTGATGAGACACCGCCGACTCGCTCATCTTCACCACTGCCGCCAGATCGCAAACGCAGAGTTCCTGCTGAGCCAGCGCCGACACGATCCGCAGACGATTGGCATCTCCCAGCAGCGCAAAGAATTCTGCCATCCGCTGCGCCTTTTCGACACTCAGCAGCCCCCGCTGCGCCTGCCGCACATGCTCCAGATCAACGGGATGCTCCGTTGCACAACTGGGGCTATTCTCAGGAATAGACGCGCTGACAGCCGCTCGAACCGGAGAGGAATTCCTCTGGGACACTGCTTTAGGCATAGGTCTGAGGTCTGGGCTTTGATAAAGATTTGACAAACTGCAAGCCGCTTTACAGCCTGCACAGCACAGGTGAATCTCTCTCTAGCCTAGCAATTTGCTTGCTATTCAGCGCGTCTCGCAAAAAAACGGATTCTCTAGCGGGCCGAAATATTAGAGAATGAAAGGTGTATCTTATAAAAAGTTAACGATTTCGGACGAAATCTATAATGACGTTACTCGTGGTCGGTGCGACGGGCACCCTGGGCAGACAAGTGGTTCGTCGCGCACTGGATGAAGGCTATCCGGTGCGCTGTCTGGTACGAAGCTTCCGTAGGGCTTCGTTTCTCAGGGAATGGGGCGCAGAGCTGGTGCTGGGAGATTTGTGCGAACCGGAGACGTTGCTCCCTGCCTTTGAAGGGGTTACAGCGGTTATTGACGCGGCAACGGCTCGTGCCACAGATTCCCTCAGCGTGCGCCAGGTGGACTGGGAAGGGCAGGTAGCGCTGATTCAGGCGGCCAAGCTGGCCGGAGTCGAGCGCTTCATCTTCTTCTCCATCCTGGATGCAGAGAAATATTCCGACGTGCCGCTGATGGAAATCAAGCACTGCACAGAGCAGTTTTTGGCAGAATCAGGGCTGAACTATACGGTTCTGCGGACGGCTGGCTTTATGCAGGGGCTAATCGGGCAGTATGCCATTCCTATTCTCGAAAAGCAGGCTGTCTGGGTGACGGGGGAAACGTCGCCGATCGCTTACATCGACACGCAGGATTTGGCCAAGTTTGCCGTGCAGGCGCTGAAGGTGCCGGAAACCGCTAACCGCACTTTCTCGGTCGTGGGGTCGCGGGCTTGGGGCGCGTATGAAATCATCCGCCTGTGTGAGCGTCTGTCGGGGCAGGAATCTAAGGTGTCGCGGATGCCGCTGGAATTGTTGCGAGCCGCCCGCAAGATTGCCCGGTTCTTTCAGTGGGGCTGGAACCAGGCCGATCGCCTCGCCTTTACCGAAGTGCTGGCAACGGGTAAGCCGCTGACCGCGCCGATGGAGGAAACCTATCAGGTCTTCGGCATCGACCCCAAGGAACTGACGACGCTGGAAGGCTATATGCAGGAATACTTCAGCCTGATCATGAAAAAGCTGAAGGAAGCAGAGTACGAAAAAGAAAAGGCGAAAGAAAAGGCGATGAAGCGCAAGATGAAGCGATCGCCCTTCAAAAAGGTCGAAGAACCCAAGCCCTAGTGCAGAATTTGGGGCGCTGATTTTAGGGCACTGCTGGGCAACGCTAGCAAAAAGGGGGTGGGGGTCTTGCTCCTGCCCTCATTTTGACGTGTCTTGGACTAAACGTGATCTGGCTCTATCTCAAGGCCCCTCAGCGGCACCCCGAACAAACTTGCTAGAAAGCCCAATCGCAAATCCAACATCGCAAATCCAACATCGCAAATCCAA
>NZ_DVEA01000002.1:0-1533 GCF_015295965.1 Thermoleptolyngbya sp. M55_K2018_002 | reverse complement strand
GGCAGGGGGCGCTGGCGGCGGCGCAGCAGGTGGCCGCAGGCACGACCGTCCATCCCCAAGTGCAACCGCTGCTGTCATCCTATCGGGCATCCTTGGCGACGGCACAGGAAAAGCTGAAAGGGGCGATCGCCGCTCAGGCGGCCGAGCAAGACTTGGAGCGCAACTGTAGCGGTACGCCCCGCATTTGCACCTACGCGCAGCGGGGCAGCGTCATGCAGGTGCGAATTACGCCCAGCTATGATCGGGTGCTGCAAGAGGCGGCCGCCATTACTCAGGTCACACAAGAGACTGATCCGGATTCGGCCATCATGGCCCACTTCAACCCACTGCTGCGGGCGATCGCCACCGTCGGCGAAACCGCCCAAATTCCCATTGAGGTCTACAACGCCGACGGCTCCCTGTTTGGCATCTACGATCCCGCCCTGGATGGATATGTTTCTCGCGAAGTCCGCAACCAGCAGCAAAAGCGTCCCTAACCCCCCAACCCCGAATGCACTGGCCCGACATTCTCGATTTTGCCGAAGCCGCTACTCACTTAGTTGGCCAGCAACTGCTCCAGGACTTTGGGCAGGTGCAGGCCGACGAAAAGGCCGACGGCAGCCTGGTGACGCGGGCCGACCGCTGGGCCGATGAAACCCTGCGGGGGGCGATCGCCCAGCGGTTTCCCGACCACGGCATCCTCAGCGAAGAGTTGACCCACGTTTTTCCGGCTCAGGACTGGTGCTGGATCATCGACCCCCTCGACGGCACGACCAACTTTGCGCGGGGCATTCCCATCTGGGGCATTTCCCTGGGACTGCTCTATCAGGGCACGCCGGTCTTCGGCTACGTGCATCTGCCGCCGATTCAGCAGTCGTTTCATGGCTACTGGCCCGGCGACAGTGGACTGGAGATGCCCACCGGAGCCTTTTGCAATGGACGGGCGATCGCCGCTAGCCCCGATGCGCCCAGCGGCAACCACTTCTTTAACCTGTGTGCCCGCAGCATCGCCATCCTCCAGCAGCAGCCCTTCCCCTGCAAAATCCGAATGCTGGGCGTTGCCACCTATAACCTGCTCACTGTGGCAGCAGGAGCGACCCTGGGCGCAGTTGAAGCCACCCCCAAAATCTGGGACATTGCCGCCGTGTGGCCCATTGTGCAAGCCGCTGGAGCCGTGTGGCAGCCCCTAGAGCCAGGGCCGATTTTTCCGCTGGTGCCAGGGCAAAACTATGGCGATCGCCCCTTCCCCACCCTCGTTGTCAGTCAGCCCGCCCTTCTGGAAGTGTTTCTCCCCAGAGTCGCCATTTTGAGCAAGTAGGGCGCAGCACAAAAAGAGAAGCGGCTGAGGATCAGACGTGACTCTCAGCCCTTCGCGCTCATCTTGCAGAGCCATAATCGCTAGCTGCGCGGCATCACGGGCAGGGATGAAACCGACTCGGCCCCCGCATCGCCTTTCACCCGGCGGATCTGGCCCCCCAGCAGCTTCAGCTTGCCTTCCAGGTCATCGTAGCCTCGATCCAGATGGTGCAAGCCCTGAATAATCGTGGTGCCGCG
>NZ_DVEA01000270.1:0-1534 GCF_015295965.1 Thermoleptolyngbya sp. M55_K2018_002 | reverse complement strand
CTATCTGTGTGCAGGTGGGTGGGGCGATCGCCCTGCCGCTTTGCAACGCAACACCGCCGCGACCAAAGCAGCTTCAGTCCTCAGGAATCTCGTTGATTTTATGGCGATCGATCAAGTCCTGGTTGTCGGGTCGGGCAAAGTGTTCTTCCAGCGCGATTTGGACGGTTTCGCTAATGTTCTGGTTTTTAATTGCACTCAAAACCCTCAAAATCTTCTCAACATCGGCGGTTAGATAGACTCTGAGGGTTTTTTTCTCTCCTGCCATAACAAGCGTTTTAAGCACTCAAACAATGATCTTCTCCATAGTCCTATGTGAATCTAGTCACTTGTGCCTAAGTGACTATAGGTGTAGAATCGGCAAAACTTAACATCTGGAGCATTGGCAAATGGTGGTCTTGTCGGACGATGAAGTGGCGCTAATTCGAGCGCTGCTGACGGCGGTGCGGGCGATTAAAGTGCGAGATATCGACAAAGCGCTGGTGATTTTGGCAAAAGGCGAAAAACGGGGCACACCGCCAAATCCAGCGGCGCGGCTCGACTAACGGGCTGTGGCGGAGTGTGGGATGATGCTAGGGCTAATGCTGTGGCAAACCCTGTGACGATGAGATGATAGTCGGGCAAAACGCGGAGGCGCGGCTGGGTGGGCAATTGAGGCGATGGATGGGCTTGCGTCGGCTGAGATGGGTCTGGGCGGTGGCGCTGCTGGTGTTGCTGAGCGGGCTGGGTTGGATGCAGTCGGCGGGGGCGGCTCCTTTGATCGAACAGCAGCCCTTGACGCTAGAGCTATTGCAGCAGCGGCTCAAAAAGCCCGTGACCCTGGAAGATGGCGCAGCGATTGACCTGCGGCGCGTAATCATCGACCTGCGGCCGGAGAACGTCGCCTTCCGCGACCAGTTCTATCGGCTGGTGCAGGCAACCCTGCGGCGATCGCCCACCCCCCTCGGACTCGACCTCAGCAGCAGCCTGATCCAGGGCAAGCTCGACATCGCCCAACTGGGCTTGCAGGCTCCGGTCTTTGGCGACGAGCTACCCAACCTGCTGACAGAGGACGAGCTAAACCAACTCAAGCGCGATCGCCGTCGAATTACCCAACTCAGCCAGCTATCCAGATCCCTGCTGACCCAAGACCCGCCCCCCGTCCTCAAGCTGACCCTACTGCGCGGCCCCCTGCTGCTGTCCCAGGCCCGCATCGAGGGCGTGGCAGATTTCAGCAACACGTTTTTTTTGGGCAAAGTAGACACCGCCGGAGCCGACTTTACCCAAGAAGCAGACTGGGCCGATGCCCGCTTTGGGCAGTCCGCCAGCTTTGCCGATACCCAGTTTCGCCATTTGGCCGCGCTCGGTTTCAGGGCGGGGCCACGTTTCAGAGCAGCGAGTTTCAGGCAGCAGCAAACTTCAACCGGGCAACCTTTCAGCAAGTGGCTAATTTCAGCCGCGTGCGCTGGCAGAGCAACGCCGACTTTGCCCAAACCCATTGGGAAGCCGCAGCCATTTTCAACCAGAGCCAGTTTGCCCAGTCGCTATTCCTTTCAGA
>NZ_DVEA01000143.1:0-43640 GCF_015295965.1 Thermoleptolyngbya sp. M55_K2018_002 | reverse complement strand
GCCAGCGGGCAGAAGCCGAACGCCAGCGGGCAGAAGCCGAACGCCAGCGGGCAGACAGACTGGCGGAACGACTGCGGGCTATGGGCATTGACCCAGATGAAGTTTGACCGAATCGAAGTCCTCTTTCTGGGAGAGCCAAGAGGTGTGGTGTGGGATTTGAGCGATCGCCCACCCCATGTTTCTGCCCCGCCTTCCACACCGGGCTTGACTCTCCAGCAAACTGGAGAATCTAAAGTGAAATAACGTCCTTGTTCTTAACTTCTTGATCTCAACTTATAGACTTTAATCCCCATTGACCGATGAACCTCAAAAAAGCGAACGTCAAAGCAAACGTCCAAAAAGTCCTCCTCGCGGTTGTTTTTGCTGGAAGCCTGGGCTTAGCCGCCTGTAGCCACGACTCTGGCCACCAGAACAGCCAGTCCACCGCCCCAGCAACGATGGGTCACAGTATGGGCGGCATGGATCACAGCAGCATGAGCTTGGGGCCCAAGGACGACTCCTTCGACCTGCGGTTTATCGACGGCATGATCCCCCACCACGAAGGCGCAGTGCTGATGGCGCAAGAAGCGCTGGAAAAGTCCAACCGTCCTGAAATTCGCACCCTCGCCGAAGCCATTCTCCGCGCCCAGGAACAGGAAATCAGCCAGCTTCAGGCTTGGCGCAAGGCGTGGTATCCCAATGCAGGCGATCAGCCCGTGATGTGGCACGACAGCATGAACCACATGATGCCCATGACCCCAGAAATGCGCGACGCGATGAGGATGGCGGGCGACCTCGGCGCGGCGGATGACCAGTTCGATCTGCGGTTTATCGAGGCGATGATTCCGCATCACGAAGGGGCATTGGTGATGGCGCAGGAGGCGCTGGAAAAGAGCGATCGCCCTGAACTCCGCCAGATGGCAGAAGAAATCTACGCTTCCCAAAAGCAGGAAATTGAGCAAATGCAGGCCTGGCGAAAAGCCTGGTACGGGAAATAGCCTCCCCATTACCTGTCTCACCGTCACGTCCCACTCTCTGAGATTTCAAACTAGACCTCTGGCTTGAATCGTTGGGCGACGGTGCTGCCCGACGATTCACGTTTCCAGAAGAGCATTGATGCAAGAGGTTTACTGAAGTCTCAAAACATCAAGACAAGCAACTGCCTGAGAAAATTGCTCAGTCAGCAGATTGCCCGTCCTGATTCGTCGCCGCTGGCACGTATGTATTAAGTGAGGGACGCTGCCTTCGTTTGGAGTCTTTTGGCGCAGGCCAGCTTAGGCAATGCGGCAACGATGCAGGCAGGCGACCCGATTGCAGTTTCTCTCCTCACCCCCTCCCTGAGACTCATGGCCAAGGCGCTTTCCCATGTTGCGGTTTACACGCTAGCGGCGCTGGCCGCCCAAGATGCACCCCAGGCGACAATCGCCCAATCGCTGCGAATCGACGCGCCGCCGATGCTGGTTGGGCTGGCCACACCCCAAGACCTATTGCAGGCGATGGCCTCTGTCTACGCCACGATTGCCCCGCCAGAGGTTGCGGCGATGGGTCTGGAAGAATGGGCAGACTCGGCAGGAGCAGTGCTGGCGGCATCCGTCGCGCCAGTGGAATTTGCTGATCCTCTAGCGGTTCGCGAAGCGATCCGGGCGGGAATCGCCCCGCCAGAAACCCTCGACCGGGCGATCGCGCCCCTAGCGACCCAGGAACTTCCCCGATGGCAACCGCCATCTGCGCCCTCTGTGGCGATTCGTGAAGCGATCCGTGCGGGAATCGCCCCGCCAGAATCCCTGTTCGAGGAACCCATCGGGTTAGAAGCATCCGTGCCCCTGTTTGATCCGTGGATTGACGCGGAAGAACTGAGCCTGCTGGATGCCGAATGGTGGCCACTCCAGCACCAGAATGACCTTTGGGATCTGCTGGCGGATCTGCCTGCGGATGGGCCAACAGGCTATTGGGGATAACACACATCCGACGCTTTTAGCCAATAACCCATTGCAGCCAGGACATCCGTAGGCAAACTCTTGCCGATGAATCGGCTTGCAAGATTCGGCATACCGATCGAATCGCTCAATCTTGTGGCTCACTTATAGCTCAATCGGGTTGCAAAATCTTAAGTCATGCTGAATACAAAGATGAGTTTTGGAACAGTCTGAAGCGCACCAAACGCTTCAGCAAGGTCGTGCTTTGGGCTGTGAAATTTGTAGGGCGATCGCCCAAATTACTCCGACAGGGCCAGCCCTACCGGAATTTTGCCGTTTCGACGAGAAAGTTAGAGATCACCGCAAAATAAGCATTTCAAACTTTTTTTGACTGTCTCCCTCCGTACTATTTCAGCGCAAAAGCCATAGTATGCTATTGCTTTGAGTTTTAGCGCTCTGAGCATCAAACTGTATAACCTACACAGGAGCTTGACCACCTGTGGCATCGTAAAGCTGAAACTTGTGTTTCTTAGAGTTCTTCGAGACTTTGAAGAAAAGCATTCTTTTCAGCAGTTGGTGTTAGCGTCACCACCCATTGGGCTAGATCGTTAAACCCAACTCAAGCTGCCCCAGTGGCTTTGTCAGATATCTGCGAGACGATTGAGGTTCTTGTCATGATCTGGCGCGATCAGAAAACCTGAGGAATTCAAACGGCATGGATTGCAGTACGTTCATATTAGAATTATTCCCACCCTTGCTGGGACAACTCAACCTTGACTTTGGCAAGATTGCGCCCAATATTCCCTATATCCTGGGAGGCATTCAGGTCACACTTCTATTTACACTCCTATCTGCCCTGTTTGGCTTTGCATTAGCCATTGTCCTTTCTTTTTTCAAGGTTTCCACGTTTAAGCCGCTGCGCTGGTTTGCCGATGTTTATACTTCAATCTTTCGCGGCACACCGCTGATTTTGCAGTTGGCTTTAATCTACTTCGCAACGCCGCAGCTGACAGGGTATCCGATTTCGGGTCTACAGGCCGGCGTGATTACCTTTGCGCTAAATTCGGCCGCCTACAGTTCGGAAACCATTCGGGGCGGCATTTTGGCCGTGGACAAGGGGCAGCGAGAAGCAGCACAAACGCTGGGCGTGGGCTATCCCATGATGATGAAAGACATCATCTTGCCCCAGGCGTTTAAGAATATTTTGCCTGCGCTGGTAAACGACAGTATTGCGCTTTTGAAGGACTCGGCGCTGGTGTCTACGGTGGGAGCGTTGGACGTGATGCGGCGAGCGCAGATAGTGGCCGCAGAAAAGTTTATCTACTTTGAGCCATTGCTATTGGCGGGTGTTATTTACTATGTTTTGGTGATGGGGCTGACGCTGTTTGCACAACGATTTGAACGGAGGATGCGGAGAAGTGATTAGGGTTGAGTTTTTGACAAAATCCTTTGGCAAGCTGGATGTGTTGAAAGACATTTCCACTGAGATTAAGGATGGGGAAGTGGTGGCCGTCATTGGCCCCTCTGGTTCTGGAAAATCGACTTTTTTAAGATGCTTGAATTTGCTAGAAACGCCAACTCGCGGTCGCATTTACATCAACAATGTCGAGGTCACTGATCCAAAATGTGACATTCAAAAAGTGCGGCAGAATGTGGGCATGGTGTTTCAGCATTTCAATCTGTTTCCTCACATGACGGTGCTGGAAAACCTCACCTACGCGCCACGCAAGGTGAAGGGCGTATCCAAGGCACAGGCAGAAGAGAAAGGAATGGAATTGCTGGAGCGCGTGGGGCTGGGAGAAAAGGCTGGCGTTTATCCCTCCCGGCTATCTGGCGGGCAAAAACAGCGAGTGGCGATCGTGCGGGCGCTGGCGATGGAGCCAGAGTATATGCTGTTTGACGAGCCGACCTCGGCGCTTGACCCAGAAATGGTGAAAGAAGTGCTGGACGTGATGAAGTCTCTGGCGCAGACGGGCATCACGATGGCGATTGTCACCCACGAAATGGGCTTTGCGCGAGACGTGGCGGATCGGGTGCTGTTTTTGGAAGGCGGCAAGATTGCAGAAGACGCGCCGCCGGACGTGTTTTTCTCTACGCCCAAGAGCGCCCGGGCGCAGCAGTTTTTGGAGAAGGTGCTGTAGCGCTTTTGCTGTGCATTTTGACCCGTGGGTGACGCGCACTGGCTGCGGCGCTGGCGACGAAATCGTCCAAAACCCAGAGAGCTTGTCGTAAGTGCGTAAGTCCGTTGCAATTAAACGGTCAGGAAGTTGAGGTGGTCGCCTGCCTGCGATCGCACGTCCTCCATCGTCCCCGCGAGCTTCAAGCGTCCCTCTTCCAGAAACACGACCCAATCCGCCAGCGCAATGACGTTGGGGCGATGGCTGATGAGGATCGTCGTCTTGCCCCGACGCTGCCACAGCAGTTTGTCCAATAGCTCAGATTCGCTGACCGGATCGAGACCGCTGGTCGATTCATCCAGAATCAAAATCGGCGGGTCGGCAAGCAGGGCGCGGGCGATCGCCAGCCGCTGGCGCTGGCCGCCGGAGAGGGTGGAGCCAAATTCGCCCAAAATCGTCTGGTAGCCGTCTGGCAGCCTTTGAATAAAGTCGTCTGCGCCCGTCATCTGGCAGGCGGTTTGAATGTCTGCCTGGGTGACGTGGGGCTGGGCAAGGCGAAAGTTTTCCACAATCGAGCGGCTCCAGAAAAATGAATCCTGGGGCACGAGGATAACCTGCCGTCGCACGCAGGCGAGGGATAGGTCTTGTAGCGCATCGTTGCCAATGCGAACCGTGCCCGACTGGGGTGAGTGCAGTCCGGCGATGACCTTGGCCAGGGTGCTTTTGCCACAGCCCGTGCGGCCGATCAGGGCGATCGCCTGGCCACCGGGAATCGTCAGGGAGAAGTCCTTCAGCAACTCGACCCGACCGGGATAAAAGAAGTTGACTCCATCACAGGCGATCGCCGCGTCGTTGGCCAGCGTCTTCCAGGGTTTGTCTAGGCGCTCGGCTTCGGGCGTGGCGGCAATCACCTCATGCAGGCGGGCGTTTGCCGTTTGCACCCGCGCCCCGTCGTCTACATAATTCACCAGCAAGTCCACCAGCGCCACCCCGTTGCGGTTTAGCGTGGTAAACGCCAGCAATTGCCCCACCGATAAATCCTGGCTAAACACCAGCAGCCCGCCGATGCCCAGCAGCAGCGCATTGCCCAGATCTGACACCAGCGCACTGAAGTTGCTGTTGATAATGCCGATTTGCATGGTCTCCAGCAGCAGCGCCGCCAGCCTGCGAAACCGCTGCTGAAGCTCTTCCCAAAAGGGCGATCGCGCATCCAGCACCTTCAGCGTCAGCGCTCCCTTAAAGGTTTCCACCAGCACGCCCTGGTTTTCGGTTTCCAGCACCATCGCCGCCCGCGTCTTTTGCCGCAGCACAGGCTGAAACCAGACGGTGGAAAGGGTCATGGCGATCGCCACCAGCACCGCCACCAGCGTCAGCCGCCAGCTATAAAACAGCATCAGCCCAAAGGACACCACCGCCACCAGCAGCGTACTGGGCAAACTCACCACCGCATCCGACACTAGGCGGTTAATTTCCTCGATGTCCCGCAGACGGCTGACCACCTCGCCACTGCGCCGCGTTTCGTAGTAGGTCAGCGGCAGCCGCAACACCTGCTGCCCAAACTCCAGCACAAAGCCCAACTCTAGCCGCTGTGCAAACCGCGCAATTAGCAAATCCGCCGCCAGCGACAGTCCGCTCCGCAATAGATAGAGCAACATCACCGCCGCCACAATGCCCAAGAGCATCCGCCGCTGTTCGGGCAAGGCTCCCATTTCCTCAGCAGGCAGCAGCACCTCGTCCGTCAAAATTTGCAGAAACACGGGCGATGCCAGCGACAGTAGCCCGATCAGGCTGGCGCAGGTCATTGCTTGCAGCAGCACCCAGCGATAGGGGCGAATTCGCTGCCAAAGCTGGGCGATCGTCACTGTCGGGTCGTCGGGCTGGCTAAAAAAGCGCTCTGGATCAGGTTCCAGCAGCAGAATCACGCCGTTTGCCCAGCCTGCCAGCAGTTCCGCCCGCGACAAGAAGCGCAGCCCCACCGCCGGATCGGCAATCACAAAGCCATCCTGGGGGCGATTCCCGTAGGGATCGCTTCGCGCATCGCCCTTCTGTCCGTACAGCACCACCCAGTGATTGCCCTGCCAATGCAAAATCGCGGGCAGTGGCATCCGGTCAAGCGCCTCCAGCACCTCGTCCGACGCAACCACCGACTGGGCCCGAAACCCCAGCGACTCGGCTCCCCGCCGCAACCCCAGCATCGTCGTGCCCAGTTGCCCCGTGCCGATGGCTTCGCGGATGCGGGTAAAGGATACGGTGCGTCCATAGTGCCTGGCGATCGAGGCCAGACAAGCTACGCCACAGTCTTCGCGGCTGTGCTGGAGGATAAGGGGGTAGCGAGGCATGGGGAAGAACGAAGAACGAAGAGGGAATTGGGCAAGGAATGGGGGGGCTGCGGTTAGATCCTTCGGAGTCTCTGTGCTGACGGGCCGCTTCCCTGAAAATAAGGGCACTTCTGAACTGGCTCGGTTCCCCCCTTGTTAAGGGGGGCGAGGGGGGTTCAGGCTCGGTTCCCCCCTTGATCTAGGGGGGGCGAGGGGGATCAGGCTCATTTCCCCCCTTGTTAAGGGGGGCGAGGGGGATCAGGCTCGGTTCCCCCCTTGTTAAGGGGGGCAAGGGGGGATCAGGCCCATGCTTCAGGTTGGTAAGTCCTGTCAGAGCGTGTTTCGCAATGCTATCGCAGGGTGGGTTTGGGGGTCAGTCCCTCTTTAGGAAGACTAAGGGCTTGGAGCGATCAGGGTTGCTTGATCTAAATGCTTGACCTACATGAGATCCAAGTTGGCCTGGACGGTGCTGCGGAGCTTTTCGGTTAGCTGCTCGACGGTCTGCGTTCGGTCTTGGGCATACTCGTCCAGGTGTTGCGTCAGGTTTACGGGTTCGCCGACGCGGAGAATGACCGTGCGATCGCCCTTGGGGGGTGGCTGGTCGATGCCAAACACGGCCCGCTCTAGGCGAATGAGCGTGTCGAGAAATCGTTCTGGGGTGGGGTTGGCGGCCACATAGCCGTCGGAGATGGCGTTGAAATTGAGCAACTGGGCAGCGGCGCGGGCGATCGCCTCTTGGGTTCGCAGATCCAGGGTTTCTGCCTGTGCCTCCAGGCTGCGCTGGATGCGATAGACCCGCTCCCGCAGCGGTTCGTGGAGATTCGGCGCAATCTTCAGCGTGTATTCGCAATAGTTCAAAATGTGGTCTTTGACCTGCTGAATGCGGTCAGGGCGCGATCGCCGCACGGTTTCTGCAATCGGCAGCCCATAGTCGCGCTCAAACCCCAGCAACACTTGCTCGCCAATCACCAGCAGCCGCTCATACCAGTCGGTGCTGCTGGGAAATACCCACAGCGCTTTTTCTAACTGGTTTAGGGTTTGTTCAATAACCGGAGCCATATCGCCGTGATAGCGATATTTCAGCGCAATCGGCACGGCGTACAAATCCTCCAGCGCCTCGACGGGTGTGCCCTGCTTCACCTGCCGCTGCATCGCCTGCATGGCCAGTTGCACCGCGCCCGCCCGAAACGGCATCACCGTGTCATTTTGAAAAGAAAAGCCGCCCTCCGGAAACACCACCAGCCGACAGCGAGGCTGGGAGAGTAACTCCATCGTTTTTGCAATGCTGGGGCGATCGCCCAATCCCCGCCGCAGCGAATACGCCCCCATCCGCTGAAGAAACCAGCCCGTCGCGCCACCAAACCGCTCGTGCGCCGCCAGATAGTGAAACGCCTGTCCCCACCGCGCCGACAGCAGAAACAGCGCAATCCAGTCATAGTGGGTGGGGTGGTTGGGCAGCAGCAGCAGGCGATGGGGCTGGAGCGTGCGGAGCGTCTCTAAGCCACTCGGCTGCACCTCTAGCCGCATTTTGTGATAACAACGAGCTACGAGCGGCGACGCACGCTGAACCGCCCACACCAGCGGCGGCGACAGCTTAGGCGGATAAAAGTCCGGCATAGCGGAGCAGGCGAGGCTAAGGCAAGGCTACTAAAAGGCAAGGCTACTAAACAGAGGCGCTGGTAAACAGAGCGCTGGGCAGGAGCGAATCGTCAGGACGGCGGGAAAAACAGAATCGGGTGCCAGCTTCGGCGCAGCAGATCGCCCGTAAAACTGGGAACCGACAGTTCTACCAATCGCCCGATGCTTTTGGACGACGTAGCGATCGCCGTAATGTCGATATCGATCGCCGTTTCCAGCGCTTGCGTCACCGCATTGCCATGCGCCACCACCGTATCCGTTTTCACGCCCAGCGCCTCTAGTTCTCGCTTTGCCGCTTCCAGGTTCTTCGCCGCCTCTTCGCGCTTTGCATCCCGCAGCACAGAGCTACGCGCCACATCTTCAATAGACGTGAACAGCAAAGCTTTCTCTAAGGTTCCGGGGGGGCGATCGGCGGCCAGTTGCTTCACCTGGCGGAGCATGGCCTGTCCGGCTTCGCTGCCATCATAGGGCAGGAGCAAGTAGCGGAATAGATGCCGGGCCCGCAGGTCTAGCTCCTCTTCGGTGTAGGCAGAAACCAACT
Organism: Thermoleptolyngbya sp. M55_K2018_002; assembly: GCF_015295965.1. NCBI lineage: Bacteria > Bacillati > Cyanobacteriota > Cyanophyceae > Oculatellales > Oculatellaceae > Thermoleptolyngbya > Thermoleptolyngbya sp. M55_K2018_002. Next base: position 35,131 of record NZ_DVEA01000143.1, on the reverse strand, counting down.
GGGGACGCAGAATCAAGAGTGCCACGTTTCCCTGCTGACAGAGAGAGACGGGCGTGCTGCCAAACAGCTTTTCCTTTAGCAGCCCATCTCCCGCAGTCCCAATAAAGACGATATCGCTTTGATATTTCTTCCGGGCTGAAAGGATATGCTCGACGGGCTTGCCCCAAGCCACCTCAACTTGCACGTCAACCCCAGCAGGCACATCACCCAGCAGCTTTGCAAAACGCTCTCGCGCCTCCATAAACGGCTTGTCAGATTCACGAGGGATTTGCCCCTCCAGAACGGGAACCGTGTGTAAAAACGTAATCTGCTGTAGCCCGGATGCCGAAAGACTGGGGACAAAGCGGGCGAAGCGATAGAGACCGTCCTTAAAGTCGGTGCAAATCAAAGCACGCTTGAACATACGCGATGAGGGGGCGCTATTAACTGCATGGTGAGAATTGCCTAGCGAGTTACGGCTGCAAGTTGGCGCGGCAAAACTCTACCCAACCCTACCATCTCAACGCGAAAAACTCGAACCCTTTTCCCCTGAAACTACTCTATCGAAACGTTAAATAGGCATCAGGGCTGTTATTTGGCGGGTGAAACCAGGATGGAACGGCACTGGGCTGTAGATTCTTGGTCAACTGCTCAGCAAAGTCATGAAATGAGTGGCACAGGGTCACTGTCGGTGCGCCGCTCAAACGCGCAACCTGAAACGATTGACAGGAGCCAAGGCCGAGAAAAAGTATGGAGTGCAAGGCTTAGAGAATTTGCAACGATCTAGTGCTAGTCAACAGAACCCGGAGAAGGCAATCAGGCTTTTGAAATCACTTGAGATCAAGAGATCGAGCGGACGCCCCAACATCCCCAGCTCCTTTCCCAACAGGCTAGGAATCGAGCAAGAGAGGGAGGTCGCCTACTGCGACTCTAGCAGACTAGAACTGCGCCCCGCCTTCGATGCCCCACTGGTGCTTCAGCAGGCTCTTGTAGGTGGCATCCTTCAGCATCATCTGCTCGTAGAGCTTGACCAGGAAGTGCTGGGCCTGTTCTCGGCTCATGTTTTCGACCTGGGTTTCAAAAGACCGCAGGCTGAACTGCTGTTCCAGAGAGAGTTCAATTCGTTCGTTCATTGGAATTCTCCTTGACTGAGGTAAACAACGTCAGAAGTCGAACATGGTTGGATTCGAGCTTCCTTGGGAAGCTAGCTGGATAGGTTCCTCGTAGGGTTCCCTAAAACAGGCTCCATGCTTCCACCTTTCTATTAAGAAAGATAACAATCGTTTGACAAAATGCACAGTCCCCCGGTGGGTGAGTCTTTGAAATCTTAGGCAAGATCTTTGACAAGATCTTTGAATCGATGCTTGGTCAAGGTTCCTGCTGGCTTATCCATCAGGGTGTGTGCAGTGTGTCGGGCGATCGCCATCCTCCGGTTGATGGATCATTCCTGGCGGCCGAAGTGCAACCAAGTTGGAGTTACTTTTAGCAAGTGAAGAAATGTAAAAAAGTTCGGATTGAACATCCCGAGGACTTGACAAAAATCACATCGTTCTGAACTTCTTATAAAGATTCATCAGTATGGCTTTGGTGGAATACGCAAAAAAAGCTTAAAGAAAGCCTGAATAGGGTTTTGGGGCAATTATGAGAGCGTTTGTAACACTGGGGCGATGCGATCAGTAAGATAAGACACAAAAAATGGCGATCGCCTTGGGGATAGAGGCGATCGCCATTTATGTAATCTGCCTAATAGGAAAACGTTGATCAGAGGTCGGTTGGATCTGTCGAAAGCAGAAGCCGGAACTAGCCGCGCAAATCCTGTGAATCCTTTTACCTGGCCCCGATCCAGCTTGTACGCTACTGAGACTTAGCCCTACTCAGACTTAGCCCTACCTAGACTTCGCTCCACTCAGCCTTAGCCAATATAGTCGGCTTCAGCTTCAAGCTGACGCACCAGCGCCTCATCGCCCTTAGCGCGAGCAGCTTCCAGACGACGCTGAATATTTTGGCGCAGGTTGTCGTGGTGCATCTGAGCAACCTGTTCGCGAGAAACCCGATTTTTTCTGTTAAGTCCCAACATTTGCAATTCTGATGAAGGTAATAGAGAAACACTTTCTTCAGAATAGCATCGCCCACAAAAAACAGTAGCTTTTGCTACAAAAATTAGGAATTCATGGGCGCTGGTGGGCGATCGCCCTAAAACTCAATTCCCGGCTGTGCCTTCACACCCTGCTCCCGAAACGGATGCTTCACCAGCGTCATCTCTGTCACCAAATCCGCCCGGTCGATCAGCGCCTGCGGTGCGCCGCGCCCGGTGAGGATGACATGAGACTCCTCTGGCTTTTGCGCTAGCCCGGCCAGCACGCTATCCACTGCCAGATAGCCCAGCTTTAGCGCAACGTTGACCTCATCAAGCAGCACCAGCTTGACATCGGGATCTTGAATATAGGTCAAGGCCGTCTCCCAGGCTTCGTGCGCTTTTTGAATGTCGCGATCGCGGTCTTGCGTTTCCCAGGTAAAGCCTTCGCCCATTGCGTGAAAGACCAACTGCGGCGGATCGCCCGCTGTCCAGGGGTGCAGCACGGTCTTTTCAGCAGGTTCCCATGCGCCCTTGATGAACTGCACAATGGCGACCCGATGCCCGTGGCCGAGCGATCGCAGCACCATACCCAGGGCCGCAGTCGTCTTGCCCTTGCCATTGCCCGTGTGGACGATGATGAGGCCCTTTGTGAGCGATCGCTCTGCTAGCCGCTGTTCCTGAACCTCCTTCCGGCGCTGCATCTTGCGGCGATACTGCTCATCACTGAGGCCGGGCGCAGTCGCCTCTTGGTCAAGCTGCTCGGCTTCCTGGTCAGCCTGGGGCGTGAGGGCAAGGTTTTCGGTCATCACCATAGAACCTGAAACGAGAACCTCCCCATGCTATAGCAGAGACCGCAGGATAGTCATAGGTAGGGCATAGGTTAGCCACAGACTGGAAATTAGCGGATTGTAACGGAGTATCTGTCAGGCATTGATAATTCTACACGCCAGCTTTAACCAGTTCTTAGCCTGACAGTAATCGCTGCTTTAACTCCTGGTGATGTACTTAACATTGGCATGATTTTGAACCTTTCGGCACTGAGAGAACTTTCCCATGAGTCAAGACCCCCACTCCAAATCTCCCCTGCGCGTTTCCCGCCGCTCGTTTCTAGGCTGGAGCGCTGCCGGATTTGGTAGCGCGATTCTGGCATCCTGCACCCAATCGACCACTACCCCGACGGCTTCTCCGGCTGCCAGCCCTGCGGGTGCTTCTCCAGCAGCCAGCCCTGCGGCAGGTGGTCTACCGTTGACTGCGGCCGAAGCCGGTGGGCTAGAGGCCATCATTGAGCGGGCCAAGGCCGAGGGTGAGCTTTCCGTGATTGCCCTGCCCGACGACTGGGCAAACTACAAAGAAATGAAGTCTAGCTTTTTGCAGAAGTATCCCTTCATCAAGCTGAATGACCTGAACCCGGATGCAAGCTCTGCCGACGAAATCGAAGCAATCAAAGCCAACCAGGGCAACAGTGGTCCTCAAAATCCCGATGTGATCGACGTGGCCTTCAAGTTTGGCGAAGAAGCCAAGCAAGCGGGCTTGCTCCAGCCCTACAAAGTGGCGACCTGGGACACGATCCCAGCGGCACTGAAAGACCCCGAAGGCTTCTGGTTTGGGGACTATTACGGCGTGATGTCCTTCGAGGTGAATACCGACGTAGTGAAGACGCTGCCAGAAGACTGGAGCGACCTGCTGAAGCCGGAATATCGGGGGCAGGTGGCGCTGGCGGGCGATCCGCGCAAGTCGGGTCAAGCCATCAACGCTGTATGGGCGGCCGCACTGGGCAACGGGGGTTCCCTGGAAGATCCAGGCCCGGGTCTGGAGTATTTCAAAAAAATGAATGCCGCGGGCAACTTCCTGCCTGTAATCGCCAAGCCCGCCACGATCGCCAAGGGTGAAACCCCGATCGCTCTGCGGTGGGACTACAACGCACTGGCCAACCGCGACGCGACGGGCGGCAATCCTGAAATTGCGGTGATTCTGCCGAAAACGGGACTGCTGGCGGGTGTGTATGTGCAGGCGATCAATGCCTTTGCGCCCCGCCCCTATGCGGCTCGCCTGTGGATGGAGCATCTCTATTCCGACGAAGGGCAGTTGATCTGGCTGAAGGGCTATTCGCGTCCGGTGCGCTTCGACGACCTAAACAAGCGCGACGTGATTCCCGCAGACCTGAAGGCAAAGCTGCCCGATGCTGCGATTTACGAAAAGGCTGCATTCCCCACCGCAGCGCAAATCACTCCTGCCAATGACAAGATCACCAAGAACTGGGATAGCGTGGTCGGCGCGGATGTGAAGTAGGGTTCTGCCGCTATCTGGCTGCTTGGTTGGTGAGGTTGGCTCAGTCAGGCTATTCGATCGAACCACTCGATCGAACTACCAAGTCAGACCGTTTGCCAAGCTGTGTCGTCAGATAGCGGCTTTTGTTGCATCAACCATGACGCTTGTTCAACCGCTGAAATCAATTCAATCGGCTGCGAAGGGCGATCGCCGCTGGGACTGGCTCGGTCTAGTGCCTTTCTTCGCGTTCGCCTTTGCCTTTTTGATCTTGCCGGCCCTGTCGATCGCCGTTCGCAGCTTTCAGGACAATGCCGGACAGTTTACGCTGCAAAACATTCTGGACTTGCGCCAGCCAAGCATTATGTCCGCTTATGCCGTCAGCATTCGCCTTAGCATGGTGACGGCGCTGATTGGCGGCCTGCTGGGGGTGCTGATGGCCTACGCGGTGACGGCGGGTGGCTTGCCAGAAAAAGTGCGATCGCCCCTGGTCACCTTCTCCGGTGTAGCATCCAACTTTGCAGGGGTTCCCCTGGCTTTCGCTTTCATTGCAACGCTGGGGCGGCTGGGCCTAATGACTGGCTGGCTGAAGAATCTTGGGCTAGATCTCTACGCCCAGGGCTTCAACCTGTACACGTTTTGGGGATTGATGCTCACCTATCTGTATTTCCAGATTCCGCTAACGGTGCTGATCCTGGTGCCAGCCTTCGACGGGCTGCGGCGGGAATGGCGCGAGGCAGCGGAAAACCTGGGCGCGAGTTCCTGGGACTATTGGCGGCAGGTGGCGCTGCCGATTCTCATGCCGTCGCTGCTGGGCACAATGATTCTGCTATTTGGCAATGCCTTTGGGGCCCACGCCACGGCCTACGCGCTGACGGGCGGACAGATCAATCTGGTCACCATCCTAATCGACGCGCAGATTCGGGGCGACGCGCTGCAAAATCCGGGTCTAGGCAATGCTCTGGCGCTGGGCATGGTGTTTATTATGGCTGTGTCGATTGCCCTCTATTCCTGGCTACAGCGGCGCACGTCGAGGTGGGTGCGATGAGGAGCGTGGAATGATGGACTCGACCAAGCGGGGCAATTCCTGGGCGTGGCTATGGATGGCGATCGGCACGCTGTATTTTGCCATCCCGCTGCTCGCCACCATTGACTTTTCGCTGCGGGCCCAGCGAGACACCCTCAGCCTCGCCGCCTACAGCAACATCTTCAATGATCCCAAGTTTTTTGAAAGCTTTACCTTTTCAGCGCTGACGGCACTGGCGGCGATCGCCCTCAGTTGGCTACTAATCGTTCCCACGGCCTACTGGGTGCAGCTTCGACTCCCCCGGATGCGCCCGGTCATGGAGCTAATCACGCTGCTGCCTTTCGTCGTCCCCGCCGTGGTGCTGGTCTTTGGTCTGATCCGCACCTATAGCACCACGCTGCTCAACACGCGCACAGGTGGCTGGATCTTGCTCACCGTCGCCTACGTCGTCCTCTCTTTTCCCTACATGTATCGCGCCGTAGACACCGGGATGCGAGCCATCAACGTGCAGACCCTCACCGAAGCCGCCCAAAGCCTCGGCGCAAGCTGGCCTGCCGTCATCCTGCGCGTCATCTTTCCCAACCTGCGCGTTGCCCTGCTGAACGGAGCCTTCATCACCTTTGCCATCGTGATGGGCGAGTTCACCATCGCCGCCCTGCTAGCCCAGCCCGCCTTCGGCCCCTACATGAACCTGCTCGCCAGCAGCAAAGTCTACGAACCCTCTGCCCTCGCCGTCGTTAGCTTTGCCCTCACCTGGGGCGCAATCGGCATCGTGCAACTGCTGGGCCGCGGCAGCAGCGGCCAGTTAGGCGGGCCGCGGTAGTAAAGGGAAGAACGAAAAACGAAAACCTGTTCTTTCTTCGTTCTTCTCTCTTCCCTCTTCGTTCTTCTCTCTTCGTTCTTCCTATCTCCCCCTTCCCCATGCACCTCTCCCTCAACCAACTCTCCAAGTCCTACGGCGGCACAACTCTGGCAGTTCGCGGGGTCGATTTGCAGGTGCAGTCGGGCGAGTTTGTGTCGCTTCTAGGGCCGTCGGGCTGCGGCAAGACGACGATTTTGCGGATGATTGCGGGGTTTGAGAAACCAACCAGCGGCACGATCTTGCTAAACGGGCAGGATATTACGCGGATTCCGGCAAATCGGCGAGACATGGGCATGGTGTTTCAGTCCTACAGCCTGTTTCCCCACATGACGGCGGCGCAGAATGTTGCCTTTGGGCTGGGCCTGCGGAAAATGAACCGGGGAGAGCAGCAGCGGCGCGTGGAGGAAATGCTGGAACTGGTGGGGCTGGGCAGTATGGGCGATCGCTTTCCCCATCAGCTTTCGGGCGGACAGCAGCAGCGGGTGGCCCTGGCGCGGGCGCTGGCTATCTCGCCGCAGGTGTTGCTGCTCGACGAACCCCTGTCGGCGCTGGATGCCAAGGTGCGCGTGCAGCTCCGCAACGAAATTCGCCGGATTCAGCAGCAGTTGGGCATCACCACGCTGTTTGTCACCCATGACCAAGAAGAAGCGCTGTGTGTGAGCGATCGCGTCGTGGTCATGTCCCAGGGGAAAATCGAGCAACTGGGTACACCAGAGGAGATTTACCTTACCCCTAGCACCGCGTTTACCGCCTCCTTCATTGGCGCAATGAACCAGATCCCCGGCTTTTGGGTAGACGGCAAAGTCCGCATCGACACCCACCCCAATACCAGCCTGCCCGACGAGTTTTTGCAGACGCAGCCGACAAACCTACCCGATGGCAGCCGCGTGGTGGTGCTGGTGCGCCCAGAGAGCATCGCTGCCCAGCCGCCAGAGCAAACTGCCCCGCCCAATACCAATCTGCTGAGCGGGTTGATCACAGGTCGAACCTTCCTTGGCTCAGCGGTGCGACTGTCGGTGCTGGTGGGCGAGTTTTATTTGAATGTGGATGTGCCGACAGGTCAGGCAGAAGCGTTTGCCGCTGGGCAACTGGTGCAGTTGAGCTTCCCGCCGGATCAGTGCCGCGTGCTGACGATCGAAGAAGCGCCTAAGCCTATCCAGCGTTCAGCGACTTTGAATGTTGAAGATCCGGTGCGCGATTAAAACAGCATCGAGCAGCCAACCGGCTTCCTGTTTCGCTGGGCAAACAAGTCGCTGGGCGAGCAAAGAGCCAAAGCGTGTGCGCGGTTCACCAAGACGAGAAAGCTGGAATCGTGAGAGTCAACGCTGAGGATGGCAAATGATGGGAAGCTTCTGAAAGGCTTCAGCGTTGAAAGGTTTAACGTTGAAAGGTTTAACAGAGATTTAACATTAAGTCCACAGTTCGTTACATTAGGGGATGGTTTAGAGTTATTCTGGTACGCGAATTCTATGCGTTGAGCCAGGGGCTTTAGTTTATGAGTGAACGTTCGCAACCCGCCTCGTCGGAGGAAGCGCTTGCTGGTGTTGCCGATGCTCCCAATCCTGCACAGGCTGCGCCATCGGAGCCGCCGCCTAGCTATGTGAAACTGGCCATGCGGAACATGGTTCGCAAGCGGGGCACGTCGCTCAAGCATTTTGCTTTGACCACTGTGGGACTGTTGGGGCTGCTGGTGGGGCTGGCCTACCTAACGCGGTGAAGGGGCGATGATTCCAGAATTTCCGGGTCGAGCCGATATCCCAGAAGCCTCCGGAGTGGGGCGTTTGGCTGCTGAAGTATGGACTGGAGTCCCTGAAGCCCAGCCTGTTCAGGAAGCCGCACAGGAAACCTCACAGGAAACCTCACAGGAAATCTCAGTTGAGGTGGACGTGCAGGAGGAGGGGGCGATCGCCTCTCCCATTTCTCAGGACACCTGGATCACCTGGTTCCAAACCTGGCTTACGGCACTCGCGCCCGCTCTCTCTCCCATTGGCGCGTATGAGCTGAGTCTGCGGCTGACCACCGATGCCGAGATTCACCAGCTCAATGCTCAATACCGCCAGGTCGATCGCCCAACGGATGTGCTGTCGTTTTCCGCAACGGAGTCTGGCGTGACGCTGCCTGCCGATCTGCTTGCCGAAGAACCCTTCCCTCTGGGCGACATCATCATCTCGCTGGATACCGCCGCTGCCCAGGCCCAACAGCGCAACCACACGCTGACCCAAGAACTAGCTTGGCTGGCGACCCACGGACTGCTGCACCTGCTGGGATGGGATCATCCCGACGAGGCCCACCTCCAAAAAATGTTGCAGCAACAAGTTAATCTGCTACAAACTGTTGCGCTGGAGGTTCAGTATGATTAACCAGGGAGTCGTGTCTCTTGCCACCGTGTCCATTGCCATTTGGAACTGGGCATTCTGATGATTGGCGAAGTCTGAATGATCTTTGAACGATTGACAAAGCGAGACGATAAAGCGACCCGTAGGGCTATCGTCGCCGATCTAACCTCTGCCGCTACTTGAGCGCTTGTCTCGACGCTGGTTCGATTTTTTATCTGACGTTACTCAGCGATCGCCTACTGGTCAATGCCTAGATTTCTGTCTGATCCCTATTCAAGTCGCAACGGTTCCTATGCCTCAGCCACTCTCCACCGAAAACTTTCAGGTTGTTCCACCGCCCCCCCCGATTCCCTTTCCTAGCAAGCCCAATCGGGAGTTGTCCTGGAAAGTGGCATCCAGCCTGTTTGTTAGCTTTCGATACGCCTGGGCGGGGCTGACCTACGCCTTTTTTACGCAGCGAAACTTTCGGATTCATCTCTTGGTGGGCACGATTGCCATTGGTCTGAGCCTCTGGCTCCAACTAAGCCGGGTCGAAATTGCGATTATCGGTCTCACGAGCGGGCTGGTGCTGACGATGGAACTGCTGAACACCGCGTTAGAGTCCGTCGTTGATCTCACCGTCAAGCAGACCTATCACGAACTCGCCAAAACCGCCAAAGACTGCGCCGCTGGGGCCGTGCTGATTTCGGCGATCGCCGCTCTGTTAGTCGCTGGCTCACTGCTACTGCCCCCGCTGCTAGCGGTGCTAGGGCTGGTTTAACTGCACACGATCCCCACTTTCCAACCCTTCATTACTCATGATCTTGGTCATCGACAACTACGACAGCTTTACCTACAACCTGGTGCAATATCTGGGGGAACTGGGGGAAGAACTGCCCGTCGCAGCCGATATCCGGGTCTATCGCAACGACGAGATTACGGTCGAAGAGATTCGGCAATTGCAACCCGACGGCATCGTCATCTCGCCAGGGCCCGGTCGGCCGGAGGACGCGGGCATCTCGCCGCAGGTGATTGCAGAACTGGGGCCGGAACTGCCGCTGCTGGGCGTGTGCCTGGGGCATCAGGGGATTGGGCAGGTGTTTGGTGGCCAGGTGACTTCGGCAGCAGAGCTAATGCACGGCAAAACATCCGCCATCGAGCATACGGGCGTGGGCGTGTTTGAGGGCATCCCCAGCCCCATGACGGCGACGCGCTACCACAGCCTGGTGGTGGATCGGGAAACCTGCCCCGACGTGCTAGAAGTCACCGCCTGGGTAGAAGACGGCACGATTATGGGCGTGCGCCATCGAGAATTTCCGCACCTCCAGGGCGTGCAGTTTCATCCCGAAAGTATTCTGACCGACCAAGGCAAACAGCTATTGCGAAACTTTCTGCGGCAGATTCCGCCCCGTCCAGCGGCCGTGGGCTAGGCGCGTGCCGCCAAGCTGTTCTGCCTGTTTCGTCGCCATCCAGTAGAGCCAGGCCTGGCCCAGCGCTTCCCGGTTCAGGTCATACACCGTTGCCAGCGATCGCTCGTATTCGTTTAGCAGCGGCGAGCCGTCGGGATCATAGCCCTCCAGTTCATCCAGCGCCGCCAGCACGCCAAAATCCGCAAAGGACAGCACATAGCCATAAACGGGGTCTTCCCCAGGCGTAAGCGCCGGATATCCCATTGGCAAGTCATAGAGCGTGCCCAGGGCGATCGCCTCTACGCAGGCCACCACTTTGCCCTCACAGTAGCGCGGATAGAAATATTCGCCGGGTTTCAGCGTACCGTAGACAAAAACATGCAGCAGGTCGGGAGAAAGCATTTTGTAAGGAAATTTTGTAAGGAAAAAGGAGAGATGCAGGGTTTATCTAGGGTTTATCTTTAGTTTCCCGCGTTTTGCCCAGGCGGATTAGCCAGCCAGAACTTTTGCGTCAGCAGGGGTTCAAGCTCTGGGGGAAACGGACAATGGGCAGGCAGGGCAACATCAGGATAGTCGTCCTTCACCTGTCCAGCAGCATAGCGCCAAGACGCTTCAAAAATCTCGGTGAGATACCCCTTGAGGCTGGGCGAATCTTTGAGCAGCAGTTGGATTTCGCTGCGCTGTTCTTTGATCGTATTTTCCCAACCCCGATAATCCTCTGGAGATTTAACATAAACCCGCTTCAGCAAATGATTCAACAGCACTCGCAGGCGGCTTTCTAGCTCGCGGCGATCGCGCTTGGCCAAGGACTCAACCTCCTCAATCAAATGCGCCCAGTCCACAGTGCCAAACTCGCCTGCCCGCAGCTTAGCCACAGTTTCGTCTATCCAGAGGCAAAAATCTTGGTCATAGAGCGTAGCTTTCGCTGGAAACTCCGCCATACCCATCTCCCATCATGCAAACTTCTCCAAAATCCAGCTCCTCTTCGTTCTTCGTTCTTCGTTCTTCGTTCTTCCCTCTTCCCTCTTCACTCTCCAAACAACACCTTACCCTGACGAACCGTGGCCAACACGTCGGCCGGCGTGACGCGAGTGACGACACTGGCAGGAATGTGGCGACTGGCGCGGAGATGCGGTTGGGTAAAGTCCAGCACGACGAAATCCGCAGGAAGCCCCTGTTCTAGATAGCCGTAGATGTCGCCGCCGAGGAGCGATCGCACGTTGGTCGTCACCATTTTCAGAATCGCTCTGGGATCAGGGCGGATGGCATCCCCGTACTGGCTCTTGGCGACTTTATAGGTGAAATCCAGTTCGGCAAACAGATTGGGGCTATTGAGCAAGCCGTTGTCCGTGCCCAGCAGCAGATTGGCGTTGCTTTCCAACAATTTAGCGATGGGCGGCAGCGGCAGCCCCAGGTTGGCATTGGCGCGGGGATTCAGGGCAATGTTGACGCGGTGCTGGCTCATCAGGGCGATTTCGGCATCGTTGGCGACGGTGGCGTGGATCACCAGATGCGGCTGATACAGATCCAGCGCCCGCTCCAGGTCGCCGCGCCCCGTGACGGCCAGGCTCACCTCCCGATAGCCGTCGTTTTCTAGGCAGTGAATCGCCCGCAGCTTGCCCTGGGCCTCGGTCATCTGGCGAATCTGCACCCAGGCGGCATCGGTGAGGTCGTTCATGGTGCTTTCGGAAAAACCGTCGGCGATCGCCAGCACAGCCGTCAGTTCCGCCAGGGCCTCCTCTGGCAACGCCGCCTGATTTTCTTGAAGCTGGGCGGCGGTGAAGGGCAACTCGTTGAACTGACCCAGCACCACCGAGCGCACCCCCGTTTCTGCCGAGGCACGACGCAATAGCTCGCTGCCATCGACCCCCTGCTCCCGAAAGTCGATGTGGCCAATGGTGCCCGTGCGGGCCATGTAGCGCAGGTGGGCGGTGATGTGACTCAGGTGGTCGGCTGGGGTTTGTTTCGCCAGCTCGCGATATTTGTAGCCGTGGGGACGAAAGAAGCCCTGCTCCAGCGTCATGCCCGTTGCGCCGTCGGGCAGGCAGGAGTCGCCCATGTGGGTGTGGCTATTGTAAAACGCGGGCACGATGACCTGCGTCCCCCGCTCCAGGCTGAGGCAGGGGGGGCCCAGATCCAGGCGGGTGATGGTGTCGGCGGAAACGGTGAGGCGATCGCACCAGTGCGGCTCTAGCTCTGGGCCATGCAGCACAAGGCAGTCGGTGAATTCCAGCATCGGCAGCGGGTTGGAGTGGGATAGGACAGACGTGACATTCAATAGCGAGATGTGGCGATTCTAATCCCACGCGATGGAAAATTGTCGTAGAACATTCACAATTTGCTGATTACTGTCCAGTCCCCTTTCCAGTCCTCTTTCTAGTCTCATTAGCCCATCCTGCACAGGGCAGCCCCTCCGCCCCACCCCAACATTTCAAATCCAAAACCCAAAATCCAAAATCCGACCCCCCCCAAACCCATTCACCTCTCCCCGCAACCTTCCGTGAGCTATTGCCTCAACCCAAACTGTGCCAATCCCCGCAATCTGGGCGATCGCCGCTTTTGCCAGAGTTGCGGGATGGAACTGGTGCTGGGCGATCGCTATCGGGCGCTGGAGCCGCTGGGGGCGGGCGGGTTTGGGCGGACGTTTTTGGCGGTGGATGAATACCTGCCCTCGCGGCCACGCTGCGTCATCAAGCAGCTCTTTCCGCCCAAGCCGGGGACGCGCCACGCCGCCAAAGCGGAGGAATTGTTTCAGCGGGAGGCCGAGCGGCTCGATGAACTGGGGCAGCATCCGCAAATTCCCAAACTGCTGGCGCACTTTATTCATAACGGCTACCCGTATCTGATCCAGACCTATGTAGACGGGCATCCCCTGACGCGAGAACTGCTGCAAGCGGGCGCGTTTGACGAAGACCAGATCCGGCATCTGCTGCGGGGTCTGCTGCCCGTGGTGCAGTTTGTCCACGATCATCAGGTGATCCACCGCGACATTAAACCCGACAATATTATTCGCGATCGCCACACCGAGACGCTGACGCTCGTAGACTTTGGCGCATCAAAAATCAATACATCCTCCAACCTGGACAAAACAGGCACGGTGATTGGCAGCGCGGGCTATTCTGCGCCAGAGCAGGTGGCGGGCAAGGCCACCTTTGCCAGTGATTTGTATAGCCTGGGCGTGACCTGCATTCACCTGATGACGGAGGTCGCGCCGATTGACCTGTATTGCTTTGTCGAAGGGCGCTGGCTGTGGCGCGACCACCTGATGCAATCCGTCAGCGATGACCTGGCGCTGGTCATCGACCGGATGATCGAGCCGGCCATCAGCCGCCGATACGCCGCCGCCAGCGCCGTTTTGCACGATCTGGAACCCGCGCAGGTGTCTTTCGCCCTGCCCTATCGTCCGTCTGCGCCGATGATCCCCGCCGCTACGGTTCTGCCCCAGCGATCGCCTTGGCGCTGTATGCGGACGCTGTGTGAGCATAAACAGGCCGTGGCGGCGATCGCCCTCAACCCGCGCAATCAGCAGTTTGCCAGCGCCAGCTTCGACGGCTCGATTCGGCTGTGGGACGTGAAAACCGACAAATCCACCGGCATTCTGCTGGGGCATACGGAACCTGTGGTGTCACTGGCGTTTAGCCCCGACGGACAGCAGCTCATCAGCGGCAGCCTGGATGATACGCTGCGGGTGTGGAATCCGGAGAACGGCGAACTGCTGCGGACGCTAAACGACCCGTCGGATTCGATCGTGTCGCGGGCGGTGGCGGTCAGTCCTGATGGGCAAACGGTAGTCAGCGGCAGCGACCAGCACACCATTCGGCTGTGGCACTTGGCGACGGGGCGGCTCGTCCGCACGCTAGAAGAACCCCGTGCAGTGACCTGTGTCGCCATTAGCCCCGACGGTCGCCTGCTGGCCAGCGGCAGCAGCGGCAACACGATTCGCCTGTGGAACCTGTACACGGGGGAACTTCTGAAAACGCTGGAAGGGCACAGCCGCGATGTGAATGCGATCGCCTTTAGTGCAGATGGGTCGATCTTGGTCAGCGCCAGCAGCGACCACAGCATCCGCCTGTGGAACTTTGAGACGCGCAAGGTGCAGATGCTCAACGGACATCACGACTGGATCAAGGCGATCGCCCTCAGCCCCGACGGAACCCTCCTCGCCAGCGGCAGCAGCGACCACACGGTAAAGCTGTGGAGCCTGCCCGACGGCAAACTCTGCCACACGCTGGCGGGGCATACCCGCGAAGTGAATGCGATCGCCTTTACGACCGATAGCCAGATTTTGATTTCGGGAAGCCGCGATCGCACGATTAAGCTCTGGCGACGTTAGGCTCTGCGCTCCTTTGGACGCGGGTGTGTGATTGAAGCGACTGGCGAGCCAAACAGCCTTGGGGGATATCCCCTAAGGATTGCTGGTTTGCCAGTCGTTTCAACCCATCCAACAATCAACCAAACGGGCAAAAACGGGCGATCGCCCTACTCATGCACCCAGGGCATGATGGTCGGAGTCCAGTTCACCAATTCCTCCGGCTTAAACCAGAGGCCGATTTCATACTCCGCCGTTTCTGGCGCGTCGGAACCGTGGATGATATTGCGGCCAATGTTTGCACCCAGGTCGCCGCGAATCGTGCCCGGTTCGGCATTCAGCGGGTTGGTTGCGCCGATCAGCTTGCGGGCAGCCGCGATCACGCCATCGCCTTCCCACACCATCGCCACCACCGGGCCCGAAGTGATAAAGTCCACTAGGCCCGAGAAAAAGGGGCGCTCCTTGTGAACCGCGTAGTGCTGCTCCGCCAGCTCACGGCTGGGCTGCAAAAACTTCAGCCCCACTAGGGTAAAGCCTTTCGTCTCAAAGCGGCGGATGATTTCGCCGGCCAGCCCGCGCTGCACGCCGTCGGGTTTGATTGCGATAAAGGTGCGTTCCACAATAGTTACTCCAAATACTCCAAATAACTCCTAACTGCATTCCGAGCGGGGGGTTCCAATCAGGACATTCCAACTGGGAAATTCCAAGCAGGGAATTCCAGATAGGGACTTCCAGGCAGAACCCTTGCAAGCCTTCTCTATGCGCCTTCTCTATGCTCAGAAAAAGATGGCCTTTTGTAAAGAGTCGGGGGCAATGGTCATCGGGGCTTCCTCTCAAAGCTTAATCGAAGCTTAACCAAAGCCTTGCGCGACAAAGGATACAGAGCTTTCTCAGGGAAATACGCTAGACTTAAGCTGAGCTTAAGAAATGCAGACCTGGATGGGGTGTCGTGCGTCGTGCGACACCCCAAACTGTTGGAAAAAACTGGAAAAACCTGGGACACTGCTTTTGCGGCTCACCGCTTGTGGTTTAGCTCATGTTCTAGAGGAAAAACTTGATGGAAGTAAACCCCAAACTCTTTGCCAGCGATGTGGAAGAACCCGGAGGGGGAAAGCTCGCAGAAACGCCGCGAGACCGACGCATCACCAAGCTGCCCACTCCAGAGACGGGGCGTGTGAAGTCGGGCTGGACGATTGAAGACAGCGAGGAACTGTACCGCATCAAGGGCTGGGGCGATCCGTATTTTTCGATCAACGCGGCAGGACACGTCACCGTCTCTCCGCAAGGCGATCGCGGCGGTTCGCTAGATCTATACGAATTAGTGCGAGCGCTGAAGCAGCGGAATTTGGGACTGCCGCTGCTGATTCGCTTTTCAGATATTTTGGAAGACCGGATTCAGCGGCTCAATGCTGCCTTTGCCAAGGCGATCGCCCGCTACAACTACCAAGGCGTTTATCGCGGCGTGTTTCCGGTGAAATGCAACCAACAGCGGCATCTGATCGAAGACCTGGTGCGTTTCGGCAAGCCCTACCAGTTTGGGCTAGAAGCGGGGTCAAAGCCAGAACTGATGATTGCCCTGGCGCTGCTGGATACGCCGGGGTCGCTGCTGATCTGCAACGGCTATAAAGATCAGGAATATATCGAAACGGCAATCCTGGCAAAGCAGTTGGGCAAGACGGTAATCGTCGTGCTGGAGCAGGTGGAAGAAGTAGACCTGGTGATTGCCGAGAGCCGCAAGCTGGGAATCATGCCGATTGTGGGCGTGCGGGCCAAGCTGAGCGCCAAGGGCATCGGGCGCTGGGGCGGATCGGCGGGCGATCGCGCTAAGTTCGGCCTCACCGTGCCTGAAATCATCCAGGCCGTAGAAAAGCTCCGCGCCGCCGACATGCTGAGTTGTTTGCAGCTATTGCACTATCACATCGGCTCCCAAATTCCCGCCATCAATGTAATCAAAGACGCAATTCGGGAAGCCAGCCAGATTTTTGTAGAACTGGCGCAACTGGGCGCGAATATGCGCTATCTGGACGTGGGCGGCGGACTGGGCGTAGACTACGACGGCTCCAAGACCAACTTCTACGCCTCCAAAAACTACAACATGCAGAACTACGCCTACGACGTGGTGGCAGAGGTGAAGGAAGCCTGCGAAGAACGCGACGTGCCCATGCCCACGCTGATTAGCGAAAGCGGCCGGGCGATCGCCTCCCATCAGTCCGTTCTCGTGTTCGACGTGCTGGGCACCAGCGATGTCATCGCCGAGGAACCCGACCCCACCACCGACGACGACCATCTGATTCTGCGAAACCTCTACGAAACCTGGCAGTCCATCAGCGCCGACACGTATCAAGAGGCCTATCACGACGCGACCCAGTTCAAAGACGAAGCCATCAGCCTGTTTGGGTTTGGCTATCTCAGCCTGGTAGAGCGATCGCGGGCCGAGCGGCTCTACTGGGCCTGCTGCGCCAAGATTCTGGAAATCGCCCGCCAGCAGGACTATGTGCCCGACGATCTGGAAGACCTGGAAAAGATCATGGCATCGATTTACTACGTCAACCTGTCTGTCTTCCAATCCGCCCCCGATAGCTGGGCCATCGACCAGTTGTTCCCCATCATGCCGATCCACCGCCTCGACGAGGAACCCACCTGCCGGGGCACGCTGGCCGACCTCACCTGCGACAGCGACGGCAAAATTGACCAATTCATCGACCTGCGCGATGTCAAGTCGGTGCTGGAACTGCATCCCCTGGTCAGGGGGCAGGGATCAGACGCGAATTCTGAACTCCAGACAACGGAGCCGTATTATCTGGGGCTATTTCTAGGGGGCGCGTATCAGGAAATCATGGGCAACCTGCACAACCTGTTTGGCGATACGAATACAGTACATATCCAGCTCACGCCGAAGGGTTACCAGATCGAGCATGTGGTGAAAGGCGACACCATGACCGAGGTGCTGGGCTATGTGCAATACGACTCGGAAGACCTGATCGAGAGCATCCGCCGCCAGAGCGAAGCCGCCCTGCAAGAGCGACGCATCACCCTGCAAGAAGCGCAACTGCTATTGCAAAACTACGAGCGATCGCTCAGTCGGTATACGTACTTGACCTCGTAGGGAAGGGGGAAGGGGGAAGAACGAAGAACGAAGAGGGAAGAACGAAGAGGTTCCATTTTTCGTTCTTCATTTTTCGTTTTTCGTTCTTCATTTTTCACTTCTTCCGTCCCTCCCCCACTGCCTCGATCTGCCGCGCCACGGTCCACGCGCTGTAGCTCACGCCCGCTGTGCCCTCGCCGGGATGGGTCGAGTCGCCCACCAGCCACAGGCGAGGAATCGGCGTGCGGTTGGCAAAGCCGAAGGGGCCGAAGGTGGAGACGCGCTGGCCGATGCCGCCGACCATGCCGCGATCGCGCGCGGTGTAGTATGCAAAGGTGCGGGGCGTGGCGGCTTCGGTATGCACTATCGTCTCAGGTGTCAGGTCGAAGAATTGCCCCAGGCGGGCGATCGCCGTTTCGGTGTAGTGCTGCTTCAGCGCGGCGTAGCGGTCGTCGTCGCCCTGCCAGATGCGTGGGTCAGTAAAAGACGACGCAATTACCGTGGCGCAGCCGTCTGGGGCGCGGCCGTCCCCAGGATGGCTGACGGAAACAAACAGGGAGTTATTCTCGGCGATGGGCCCGTCAAAGTCGTAGAGAAATTGCAGGTGTGGCGGGCAGTCAGCCGGAATTGCGTCCTGCTTGACACCCAAGTACACCACGAACGCGCCGGAGCCGTCGGGCAGCTTGTCTACGCGCTGGCGATAACCCGTGGGCGCGGCCTTGCCCAACAGTTTCACCAGATTTTGCACCGTTACGTTGGCGATGACGTGATCGGCGAGTTCTGTCCAGGTTTCGCCCGTTTTGGAGTTGCAAACGCGCACGCCGACGGCGCGATCCTGTTCCGTGAGGATGCCGTCTACCGAGTGGCGCAGGTGCAGCGTACCGCCGTCGCGTTCCAGGGCTTCCACCAGGCGATCGCTCAGGCCCTGCATACTGCCCTGGAGGTGAAACAAGCCCTGGGGCGATTGCGACACCGCCAGCGCCGTGGCCGCGTAGAGCAGCGCTGTTTCTTCTGCATCCACCTGGGAATAGAGCTTCAGCTGCAAGTCTAGAAACCGCCGCAGCCGATGATCCTGCCCCAGCCCATACCAGCGCAACACCTGCCCCACCGTGGAAAACGTATGCGGCAGCGTGGTCAGCGTTCCCGGCCGCACTGCTTGCACCAGTTGCCAAACATCCCACCCATTGCGCGGCGGCAGCACCGGATCTCGGCTCTGAAACGCCCAGCTTGCCTGAAACAAGTCCTTGAGCAATTGCCAGAAGGGTTCGCTGCCTGGAAACTGGCGCTGCCGCTCCTGCTGCCAGCGCTGCGGATCGCGCCACACGCGGATCGGCTCTGCTTCTCCTGGCAGATAGACGGCGCAGGCGGGGTCGCAGGGCGTGGCGGCGGGTAGGTCGATGCCCAATTCTGAGAAAATGCGGTGGTGAATGCCGCCCGGTTCCAGGCCGGCCACCTGGGTCGCGCCCACGTCGAATGTAAAGCCGCGCCGCCGAAACGTAGAGGCACAGCCCCCCGGCGCGATCGCCTGCTCAAACACCCGCACCCCATAGCCCCGCCGCGCCAGCAGCGCCGCCGCCGTCAGCCCGCCAATGCCCGCTCCAATCACCACCACACGAGGAGCCATACGCCTTACTCCAGCTGGCGATCGCCAGCCCTGTGATATGTCTACAATATTGACGCTTACAACATTTCTTAACAATTCTCATTTTAACGTTTAACCGGATGCGGGCGATCGCGCTATAAAAGTCAAGATTGTGTTCGATGTTCAGGTTAAGGTAAGGTTAATGATCATTTAAGCCAGATTTCTCAACATTGCGATGGATATAGGCGACCTCGTGCGCCTGCGGCAACCGTTTAGCCCCGAGCCAAACAGCGAACGTACCTACAGCTATGGAATCATTGCCGGGATTGTTTGGTCGGAGGATGCATCGCCCCCGTCGCCACCCGTAGAAATTGTGCTTTACCTGTACGATCTCGACACGCAGCGGATTTACGTCGATTCGGCTGGGCTACAGGCCATGTATGCCTTCCGTCCGGATGAGCTAGAGCTAGTGTGAGGTTTTGGATTTTGGGGTTTAGATTGGAGCCTTTGTCGCCGCAAAATGGCCGATCAACCCCCAAGCTCAAAATCTAAAATTTCTTTGCCATCTTCCTTGCCATCAGAGATCGCATCTACTACAACCGTCCATCAAGCTGTGAAAGATACCCTATCGACGCAGCGTCCCCGAAAAATTTGCCGCTAGTCGTTTACGGCGCTGGCAGGTGTTAGCCGCACCAACCAGCACCTGACCCGTTGACAGAGTACGCTGTCTCAGGGCTTTGCTTATTTTAGCCGCCTTGAAATTCGCTCTATGTCTTTCGGGCGGCGGTTTTTCGGGGTTTCCTTCATTCCCATTTCAAGAGGAAACCCCAAATGCTTCAAATTCAATACTTTTCGGCGGCTTCCAACCCGGAGGCGGCCTCGGTTTCGCTGCCTGCTTCCCTCCCTGCTTCGCTGCCGCCCCTGCTGCCCCCACAGCCGAGCCGCCGCCGTCTGCGCCTTTACTTGGTCGGGTCTCCAGCCGACACCCAGCACGAGATCGACCGCCTGCATCTCCTGCACTATGCCGATCGCTTTGAATGGAGCCGCGTGGTGCAGATTCCTGAGGGCGGCATTGTCCTGCGTCCCGATGTCGGGGATGTGTTGCGCTATCTCCAGCGCGATCGCCCCCTGAATTAAAGCCATCGTCCCTTTGACTAGGACGAAGAAATTAAGGGAAGACTAGGAGAATCAGGAAAATCGGTCGCCTGCGGAGAGGGTTCACTACTGCCGCAGGCGATCGCTCCTCTGCTCTTTGCATCTACCCGCACCCACCTGCATGACCTACAGCTTACGCATTGCCGACCTGCCGCAAAGCGAACGTCCCCGCGAGCGGCTGCTGGCCTATGGAGCAAAGCAGCTTTCCTCCGCAGAGCTAATCGCCATCCTGCTGGGAACCGGCCAGGGGCCGGGCAAACTGTCGGCCGTGGGCCTGGGCAATCTCATCCTAAAAACCCTAGAAGAGAGCCACGGCAACGGACTGGCCGCCTTGCAGCATGTTGCGCCTCAGGAGTTGATGCAGATCAACGGGGTCGGCGAAGCAAAGGCAACGACCATTTTGGCGGCGATCGAATTGGGCAAGCGGGTGTTTCAGTCCCGACCGGGCGATCGCACCATCGTAGACGACCCCGCCGTGGCCGCCGCCGTCCTCAGCCAGGACCTCATGTGGCAACCCCAGGAGCGCTTTGCCGTCGTGCTGCTGGATATCAAGCACCGCCTGCTGGGGACCCAACTGATCAGCATTGGCACGGCCACAGAAACCCTCGCCCATCCCCGCGAAATCTTCCGCGAAGTGATTCGCCGGGGCGCAACCCGCGCCATCATCGCCCACAACCATCCATCGGGCAACCTGGAACCCAGCCCAGAAGACATCGCCCTCACCCGCCAACTGCTGCAAGGCGCACAGGTCTTGGGCATCCCGCTGCTGGATCATCTAATCTTAGGCAATGGCGACTTCATCAGCCTGCGCCAAACCACGCAGCTTTGGAGCGAAACGCCCCAGGAAGTCTAGCGCCATCCCAACCGTGAATGGAGGCCTCCCCGATGACCCTCGCATCCAACGAACCCAAAAACGAACCCAAAAACGAACCCAAAGCGGAATCCGGTCTATCGATCCAGCCCGCCTCTGAACCCAAAGTCTGGACCGATGCAGAATTTATGGCGCTGCCGCAGGACGGACACCGCTACGAACTGGTGAACGGAGAACTCATCGATATGGGCAACTCAGGAATGGAACATGGCTGGTTTGCCAGCAACTTAATGATTGTATTGGGTGGCTTTGTGCGAACCCATAAGCTCGGTGTCATGTGCGACTCCAGCACCGCCTTTGCGATGAAAAACGGCAATCGGCGATCGCCCGATGTGTCCTTCGTGGCCAAAGATCGGCTGCAAGGTCTGCGGCGGCTGCCCAAAGGGTTCTTTCAGGGTGCGCCGGATCTGGCGGTGGAGGTGCTGTCGCCCAGCAACACTGTTGAAGAAATCCACAACAAGATCGTTGAATATTTTGAGAACGGAACCCGCCTAGTATGGGTGATTCACCCCGATGAGCAGTACGTGCTGGTCTACCACGGCCCCAGCCCCGATCGCCTGCTGCGGCTCCAAGATGCGCTGGATGGCGAATCGGTTGTGCCGGGGTTTTCCCTCCCGGTCGCGGAACTGTTTGAGGAGCTAGACTTCTGAAATTTCGTCTCCTCATCATCCCTGATCCAACCCCTGATCCAGCGCCATCTGAAACGCTTGGAGCGCCGCAGGCGTGCCGACTGACCACACCTGCGCCACAGCCTCTAGAATCAGCGGCTTGACTGGAAGCTCAGGAAACGTTGGGCTATAGTCAGATTCCACATAATGCCCATCATGCAGGATATAAAACGTCAGGTTTCCATTGGCATAAACCCACAGCTCTGGAACGGCGATCGCCTCATAAGCCGCTAGCGTCATGGCAGAAGTGCCATCGATTTCAAGGGCCAGGTCAGGCGGTGGATCGCCTGGTTGCAGCCGCCGCCGACCCCGCATTTGCGGCGCGTGCTGAATGTAAAAACAGGCATCCGGCTCGACTCCAGCGGTGCCTTCTCGTTTGAAAGTGGTTGAGCCAAAGGGTTCGTAGTCTTGTCCGGTCGTATTCAGCAATCGCTTGACTAAATCTGAGATTAGCTCGGTCGGGCGTTCGTGTTCGGGCAGAGGAACCATGATCTCTAGCGTGCCGTAACTGTAAGCAATTCGAGCAGCCCGCTGTTCGCCTAGTTCTTCCAAAAGACGTTCAAACTCTTCCCAGGACAGGTCGGGAATGCTGACCACGCTGCCCGGTGCCAGGTGCATTTGGCTAATCGGTTTGGCAATCGGCGCTGGAGCCATTGAGGGAAGGGGTTGGGGATTGGGGGTTAGGGCTGAACATCAGATATAACAAGGCCTAAACCAAGGATGAAACGGTGTCAATCAACCTAAACCAGCGCCTTGAGCAGCGCTTGCAGCTTTAGCTTCACCTCAGCCAGTTCGCGGGCGGGGTCCGATCCGGCGACGATGCCCGCGCCTGCATACAGCCGAGCGCGATCGCCCTCCAGCAGGGCCGAACGGATGCCGACGATAAATTCCGCATTGCCCGCCGCATCGACCCAGCCCAGGGGTGCGGCGTAGAGCGATCGCCCAAAGCCCTCAGAGCGGCGAATTTCCTCGCAGGCGATATCGCGGGGCAGCCCAGCCACGGCGGGCGTGGGGTGCAGCGCGTCTACCAGTTCCAGCGGGTGCAGTCGGGCGGGCAGGTGGGCGTGAATGGGCGTGTGCAAATGCTGAATATTCGACAAGCGCAGCAGGTCGGGGGCGGCGGGCATCTGGGGGGATAGCCCAAGACAGAGCAGGCGATCGCGCAAAAAGTCCACCACCACCTGATGTTCGTGCCGCTCTTTGGGCGTGTTCAGCAGGGTGTAGCCCAGCCTCGCATCTTCGTCTGCTGTGCGGCCTCGCGGCGCAGACCCCGCCAGCGCATCGGTCGTGAGGCGCTGATTCCGCACGCTGACCAGTCGTTCGGGGCTGGCCCCGATAAAAGTCTTGCTGCCGCCCTGGTTCACCGAGAAGATATAGCAATCGGGATAAAGCTGCCGCAGATGATGCAAAGAAAAAAGCCAGTCGAATGGACGGCGAGAAATCACGTCAACCGCATGAGACAGCACCAGTTTTTGCAGGCGATTTTGATGAATCGAGCGGAGTGCTTTTTCAACCGTTTTTTGGAAATCATTAATTTCTAAAAATTCCCAGGATGGGGGGGCGATCGCCTCACTACCCGCAAAGTTTAATAAGGAATAGTTTGCCTGCTGAATTTTTTGAAACTTGCGCCAGAGTGCATCGGTTAGCATGGTCACATTAGTATCCGCATCCAGCGCTATATTTGCGGTTGCCAAACAGCGATCTGGCTGGCGCAAAATCTGCCACTCTGGCAGCAAGATCATGGCAGAGGCAAATGGTGAATGAAGGGATCTAGGTTCATCAAAAAAGGTGTAGCTACAGAAACAGCGAAGATCCGCAGGAGAGGTGATGCCCATTGGCGCAGTTTCCACCCCATGAGTTGCCATGAAACGAGGCATCCCAATTAAGCTGTGCTTGAGAAATTGCTGAGTTCTTAAAAAGCGGCGATCGCCCCCTGTGCTGAGCGACAAAGTTTTCCCAAAAGCCGCTACGGCATCGCCTTCGTAGGGTTTTTCAAAGTAGAAATGGGGCTGATCAGAGAGATTCAATTGATGTAGAGCCAGCAGTGGATCAACCGCCTCAATCTCCTGAGAAATGCTGACCCAATTGCAACCAGATTGATGCTCAGAATCTAGGACTTGTTTGATATGCTTCTGGCATTGGGAAAGGAGTTTATATAAACTTTTGCAATCTTGAACAGGTTCAATCGGTCGGGGTGCGACTGGCATGAGTCAATGGTAAAACGGTTCGATAAAGGTGAGCAGTAAAACAGCAATGGCGGGCGCAGCCTGTCTACTACAGGTAACATACTTGGGCAAAGTCTAGCCACCGGCCCATCAGATCTCCATCAGATCTGATAAAGCTGACGATTGTCTCCCACAAAGCCAAGGCCCATCAAGCGTTTGGACGAGGGGCGAACGCCCGCAACATCAGTCACAACTCTTTACAGTTCCAACAGGTCGCCACGACCAATCGGAGAGGCGGAAAATCGTAGAATAATGAGGCTTCCAGCAGTTACCCGCCCGCAATGACGACCAAACCGACCCGACAAACTCCCTCCACAAACCTTCACTCCCTAGAACCGACACTCAGCGCTGGGTCTGCGGTCGGCCCCCACCCAGAGCAGCCCACCAAGCCGCCTGCCAAAAAGCTCTGGATGGCAGCCCTGAAGCCACCTATGTATAGCGTTGCGATTATGCCGATTGCGCTGGGAACGGCGATCGCCTATTTTGAAAAGCGATCGCTTCAATGGGATATTTTGATCACATTTTTAGCGGCCGCAATTTTAATTTTGATCTGGGAAAACCTGAGCAATGACGTGTTTGATTCGGAAACCGGAATTGATCAGAACAAACATCATTCTTTGGTGAATCTAACGAAAAATAAGTCTCTGATTTTTGCGATCGCCAATATTTGTTTAATCCTGGGAATTTCAGGCATCATTTCTATTTCCTGGATTCAGCAAGATCCCACAGTTCTGGGTCTTGTCTTGCTCTGCTGCGGATTGGGCTATGTCTATCAGGGCCCACCCTTCCGCCTGGGCTATCAAGGGCTGGGCGAAATCCTCTGCTTCTTCGCCTTTGGGCCGCTGGGTGTATCGGCTGCTTACT
The DNA here is from genome assembly GCF_015295965.1 of Thermoleptolyngbya sp. M55_K2018_002. Classification (NCBI taxonomy): domain Bacteria; kingdom Bacillati; phylum Cyanobacteriota; class Cyanophyceae; order Oculatellales; family Oculatellaceae; genus Thermoleptolyngbya; species Thermoleptolyngbya sp. M55_K2018_002. The sequence continues at coordinate 10,438 of NZ_DVEA01000143.1, read as the reverse complement.
ACAGCCAGAGCCAGTCGGGGTCATGGACAAGCCTGGCCGCATCCATCATTTTGGGCATCAGCACCAGCCTGATTTTGTTCTGCTCCCACTTTCACCAGGTCGCAGACGATGCCGCCGCCGGAAAGCGATCGCCCATCGTGCGCCTGGGCACTCGTCGTTCGGCGCAGTTGCTCCCGTGGCTCTGCGGCAGCCTCTACGGGCTAACGGTGCTATTTATCATCGCAGGGCTATTTCCCATCTGGACGCTGCTCATCTTTGTCAGCCTGCCGTCCGCGCTCCATCTCTGCCGCCACGTCCTCGCCAACCACGACAAACCCGCCCGCGTCAGCAACTGCAAGTTCATCGCCGTCTCGCTGCATTTTTGGAGTAGCCTGCTGCTGTGTGCAGGGTTTGCGCTAGCCGCCTTGGGTCGTTAATCCCTCAGACTTTTGCCACAGGCACCGGAGTCACGTCTACATTTCGCCCAAACAACACCCTCGGCTTCAGCAACGCACGAAGCAGCAGCCAGAGCGACTGAAACTCGCCAGGAGACTGCCGCGTTTTCCACTGCCCCGGACGGCAGAACAAGACTTCCACCAAGCGGCGCTGCTGCTCCAGGCTCATTTCTTCAAACAGAATCCGCACGGTGGGAAATTCGTCGCTCGTGCCCGTTCGTTCCACCAATCCCCAGAGCGTCAGGCTTTCTTCCAATAGCTCAATCTGCACGGGCGGCAAATCCGGCGACGGGGGCGGAAAGCCCGCCTGCGTGAGGGCGACCTCTGCGCCCACTTCAGAAATCATGGTGGTGATGCCGTAAAACGAGCGATCGCCCACTTGCAGACGCACCGTCCGGCGCAGGTCAAACCATTCATAGGGACTGGGGCGCGGCGCATCCAGCAAAATCAGCAGCGCAATCCCCAGCATCATCAGGTTATACAGGCTCCACAGCCAGCCCAGCCCGATGCCTTTCACCACCATCGCCTCTTCTGGCGTAACGGTCTGCTGCCATGCGCCCTTGATCATGCACATGCCCAGATTCACCCATAGGCTAATGGCTGTCAGCACGAAGAAAATCAGAATCGGCGCGGCCAGGTTCCAGTTAAACGTAAAGCGATCGCTCGCAGTGCCCTTTGGCGTGACCTTGAACCCCTTGGAGAACGGATTCAGCATCACCTTCACCACCGTCGCTGCCAAGGGCACAGCCAGCGCTAGTGAGTAAATGTCCGACAGCACGGCGGAGCGCGATCGATAGTTCAGCCAGGAAAACACCGCAAGCTGCACCAGATAATAGGGCAAAAAGAAATACATGAGCTCCGCCGCCGTCGCCCGTAGTGGAATCACGCCCAAAAACGAATAGGCTAGCGGCATCAGTAGATAACCCACGCGGGAAATGCTGGTAAACCAGTGCAGCAATCCCTCCAGGTGGGCCAGCCGCTGCAACGGCCGCAGCCCCCGAATCGTCAGCGGATTCGCCTGAATGAAAAAGGCTTGCAGCGTCCCCTGGGCCCAGCGCAGCCGCTGGAGCGCGTGGGAGGCGATGTTCTCTGCCGCCAGACCAGCACTCAGCTTTTCGTCCAGATATACCAGGCGATAGCCCTGAGCCGAAATGCGAATGCCCGTGAAGTAATCTTCACTGAGGGAATCGGTGACAAAGCCGCCGATTTCATCCAGCACGCTGCGCCGCACCACAAAGGACGTACCCGAACAGATGACGCTACCTGCCCCATCGCGGATTGGCTGAATCTGGCGATAAAACACCTCTTCTTCGGGCGTGAGTACGTCTTCCAGCCCAAGGTTGTAGGCGATCGGGTCGGTGTTGTAAAAGGTCTGCGGCGTTTGCACTAGCGCCACCTGCGGATCTTGGAAAAAACCGACCGTGCGGATTAGGAAATTGCGGGTGGGCACAAAGTCCGCATCGAAGACCACAATCAGTTCCCCGGTGGTGCGGGGCAGGGCGTTGTTCAGATTGCCTGCTTTGGCGTGGCGATTGTCGGGGCGGGTGATATATTCGCAGCCCAGATCCGCCGCTAGTGCCTGGATTTCGGGACGGCGCGTGTCGTCTAGCAAATAAACCGTTTTAGCCGGATAGTCGATCGCCTGACAGCCGATGACCGTGCGCTTGAGGATAAAGGCAGGTTCGTTGTAGGTGGGAATGAAAATATCTACGGTTGGCACATATTGTCCGGTTTGCACGGCTTGGGAAAGGGCATCGGCTTCGGAACGGCGATCGCGCACCTTCAGCATCAGCGTCAGTTGGATAATCGCGCTGCTCAGCATCAATAGTTCCAAAAACAGCAGCCCCAGGCTAAACACCCCATTTAGCGGCGTATTCAGGTTTAGCGTGCTGGCCACTCGCCAGAGCACATAGCGCACCGTCAGCACCAGCAAAATCGTCACCACCACGGTTCGCGACCAGGGACGCGGACGGGGCGACAGCGCCATCACCCCCATTACCAGCAGAAACAGCGCCACGGTGGGCACTAGCAGGTATTGCCCCGTCACCATCGGCACTTCTAGCCACAGCGGCGGGTTCTGCTGAATCGCGTTGATCTGGGCGAAGATTTTGCTAATCGTGCCCTGGCCCGCAAACCAGAGCGCCACAATCACAAAGGCGATCGCCACCACGCTCAGCAAAATCAGCGTCGTCAACTGCGGACGCATCGGCGCAGGTCTGGATCGGGACACCTGCTGACGACGAATTTCAGAAGTAGTCATAGAAGATGAGTCCTCAATCTGACATCGGCGATTAAGCAAAACCGCTATTCCAAACCCAATGTCCTAAGGTGCCAAGCGTTACAAGCTTTGCTCAGCCAAGTGTAAAGCAGTACACTGTCCCTATTAGATACGAATCCAAGACCAAAAAGGATTTGAGAATGGCTCAGAAATCTCCAAGCCGTCAGTCTTCTCCCGCGTTCTCAGTCCATCCCAATGCCTAATCCAGCGCGATCGCCCAGGTAAGCGATATCGGTAAACCCTATAGGTAAGCCATAGGTATATCAGCCAGCCCTTTCGCTAACTGTTGTCTCGCTAACTATTGTCTCGCTAACTGTTGTATGGGTAACGCCGTACAGATAACGCCGAGTTTCTGTAGCGTTCTCAACGAAGCACCCGCTCATGATGGCTCATAAATCAATCGCTGAAACCGAAAACCCAAACCGGTTGCTCAAGCAAATTGCTCAGGCGAATTGCTCAGGCGAATTGCTCAGGCGAATTGCTCAGGCGAACTACTCAAACCGTACATTCCCACAAATAGCTGAGAACAATCTGAGCGTGCTGAGAACATCCTGAAATATAAGGCTGGAAATATAAGGCTGAAACCCATCCGGACTGATCTGGCAAAGCTCCTCTCAAACCATGCCACACGCTTCAAGGTGCGACAATTAAGCTCTAACGGTGGAATTTCTACCCGATCTGGCCCGATCTGGTTTAATTACCTCTGGCTTAACCTTCCATCAAAAACCCGTATCGCAGAAATCTAGAAAATCCCGCATAATCTTAAGAGAACGCAACAGTCTGGTTTTTGCACAAGTGCGGCGATCGCCGCGATTAGCCCCTAACCGAGTTCAGGAGACGGTTCGCCTATGGCCATGATCGAAACCAAAACCGAACCCATGGTGCTTAACATGGGTCCCCATCACCCTTCGATGCACGGGGTGTTGCGGCTCATCGTCACCCTGGACGGGGAAGACGTGGTGGATTGTGAACCTGTGATCGGCTATCTGCATCGCGGCATGGAAAAAATTGCAGAAAGCCGCACGCCTGTGATGTACGTGCCCTACGTCAGCCGATGGGACTACGCAGCGGGCATGTTCAACGAAGCGGTTGTCGTCAATGCCATCGAAAAGCTGGCTGACGTGCCCGTGCCCAAGCGCGCCAGCTACATCCGCGTCATCATGCTGGAGCTAAACCGCATCGCCAACCACCTGCTGTGGCTTGGCCCCTTCCTAGCAGACGTGGGGGCCCAAACGCCCTTCTTCTATATTTTCCGCGAGCGGGAAATGATCTATGACCTGTGGGAAGCTGCGACGGGCTACCGCATGGTGAATAACAACTACTGGCGGATTGGCGGCGTTGCGGCTGACCTGCCCTACGGCTGGGTGGATAAGTGCGCCGACTTTTGCGACTACTTCCTGCCCAAGGTCGATGAATACGAAAAGCTGATTACTAATAACCCGATCTTCCGCCGCCGCGTCGAAGGCGTTGGCACCATCACCCGCGAAGATGCGATTAACTGGGGGCTGTCTGGCCCGATGCTGCGGGCTTCGGGGGTCAAGTGGGATCTCCGCAAGGTCGATCACTACGAGTCCTACGACGACTTTGACTGGGAAATTCATTGGGAAACCGCGGGAGACTGTCTGGCGCGTTACCTGGTACGAATTCGCGAAATGCGCGAGTCGGTCAAGATCATTCGCCAGGCCCTTGCAGGCTTGCCGGGTGGTTCCTACGAAAGCCTAGAAGCCCAGCGGATGAATGCCGGCCCGAAGTCCGAATGGAACAGCTTTGACTATCAGTTCATCGGCAAAAAAGTTGCGCCAACGTTCAAGATTCCCAAGGGTGAAAACTACGTCCGCATTGAAAGCGGCAAGGGGGAAATCGGCATCTACGTGATCGGCGATGACAATGTGTTTCCCTGGCGGTTCAAGATTCGCGCCGCCGACTTCAACAATCTGCAAATCCTGCCTTACCTGCTGAAGGGCGTGAAGGTGGCAGACGTGGTAGCCATTTTGGGCAGCATCGACGTGATTATGGGTTCGGTTGACCGATAGCGGGCCGAGCAGGGCACATTGCACAACCGGCTGTATGACTGGTGCAGTTTGAGTCTGTTTTTTGCCAGTTCTACTTATCTCAGCGGCTCGAGACGAAGGGTTTCGAGCCGTTTTGGTATGTTCTCGCGGTTCGGTTTTTGCAGAGCAGCAAGGGACTTATTGTGGAGGCTGGATGGAACCTGATCTAGGGCGATCGCGTCATAGGGGCTATCTTCACCTGATGCATCCCGGTTCAGCGTCGCTCAGCGTTTTCTTGGTCGATTTCTCAGTCGATTTCTTGGTCGGCGGTTCACCCGTTTGGGTCAATCTTGTCCAAATGGATTGACTTACACATTCCAACCAAGGATAAATAAGTATGTTTACATTTAGGTAAGTATGTTTACATTCCACGATCTGCTCAGAGCTTTTTGGGCAGCGTGGCGGGTTTCACAGTTCCGGTGCGTAGAGTCTGGCGCAAGGTTCTGAGACTTTCCGAAATTCCAGCAGCAATGGCTGGATCACTAGAAACAACAACCTCTTTGGAAGCGCGTTCGAGTTCGATTCACGTATCAGAAAGCTCGATGGAATTAGCAACAACACTGAGGGGGCATACCGTCCACAACGCGGTGCGTGAGGTCGGCATCAACCCCAACTACTGGTATCCCGTTTACTGGGCTGAAGATTTGCAGCCGGGTCAGGTGGCGCAAGTGGTAGTCTGGCGGCAGGCGATCGCCCTCTACCGCACCCCCGATAGACAGGTCTACGCGATAGAGGATGCCTGCCCCCACAAAGGGGTAGAGCTACACAAGGGCAAGGTCAAGGGCGATCGCCTGGTGTGCCCCTATCACGGCTGGGAATTCAACTCAGACGGGCAATGTGCCCACATTCCCTATCTGCCGCCCAATCAAAAACTGCCCTGCGCCCAAGCCCGCAGCTACCCAACGCGAGAGCGCTATGGAATTCTCTGGGTGTTTCCGGGTGATCCGTCCCTAGCGGAACAGGTCGCCATGCCCCATATGCCGGAATACGACGACCCTGCCTATTTTCAAATCCCCATTCCGGGACATTTCCACGCCCATTTCTCGATTTGCAACGAGAACACGATGGATGTGTTTCACGGCTATTTGCACGAAAACCTCCAGGGCTGGTATGACCCGAAATTGCTCAAGCTAAAGGAGTCGCCTAATTCCGTTCTGGCAGAGTATGAGGTGAACTATGACGGCTGGATGACCAAAGCCCTGGGGCTGAGCGAAGACGGCGGCAAAACCACTCGCGTCGTCTCGGTTCACTACCAATATCCGCACTACACCAGTTCGCTGGAGGGCGTGTCCTCGCTCTACCTCAATCGGTTGCCCGTGGGGCCCAAGGAAACTCGCTCCTTCTCGATCCTGTTCCTCAAGCTGCCCCTGCCGCAGTGGTTGGTGCGCCCCATCCGCAAGCCGCTGATGCTGTTTGTGCGGCGGTTTGTGTTTATGAAATTTCTCCTGCAAGATGTGGAGATGATGGAGAGCGAGCAGCGGGTTTTCACGTCAGACCCCAAGCGACGCTACGTGGAAATCAATCCAGCGATCATTGCGCTCCAGCGTGTCTTTTTGCGGCAGTATGAGCAGTTTCTGCAACAGTCTCAGGGATGCTCTGAGTCGTTTTCTGGAGCGATTTCTGGAGCGATCGCCCCAGCAGATGTAGCAGCCAGTAGCGAAGGAGAAATGCCGCAGCCTGAGCCTGTTTTGGCAGACTCGGCAAGGCGTTCGGTGGACACTTCCAATGGGAGGGGTGAACTGTAACAATCTCAAGACATAGATTAATCTCCTTCTGGCAGAGTAAAGGAAAACTCTTATTGTAATTATCAAGAAGCGCCGCCGGAGCAGCGCCAGGGGTCGAGAATTCACCCAAAAGCTCAACCAGGTTTCACGAGTGTCGATATAGCGCCAATGGACTTAGCAGCATGAACTTAGCAGCATGGATTCAGCAGCAATGAGTTAAGCCAAGTCTAATCATCCGAGGGGCTAGAGAAGATACGCTACACAATTCAGTTAGGTGAGGGGAGTTTACTGTGCAAGTTATCAAGGAATACGTTCAGCGCTGGTATGAGAGCGGGCTAGACCCGGATGAATATATCTGCCATCGCAAGCAGGGCAACCTGGTAGAAATTGAAGAGGCCGATACGGGCCGTCGCCGCATGGTGCTGACCTTCTGCACAAACGATGTGCTGGGTCTGGTGCAAAGCCCCGCAGTCAAGCAGGCAGCCATCGACGCGATTCTGCAATTTGGCACGTCGAACAGTTCGACCTCGGTGCTGAGCGGACGAATCGACCTGCACCGCCAGCTTGAAGATGAAATCTCTGCCTTTAAGCATCTGGGTCATACGCAACTGTTTTTAAATGCGTGGATGGCCATGCAAGCGCTGATGGATGCGTTTTGCCATCAGGCAATTCCGGTGCCAGGGTTCCAGAACACCCGCGAGACACTGATCATGACCGATGTGCTGAATCACGGCTGCATCGTGTCGGCGATCGCCAATGCGGGCACTCGGTCAGGCAAGCTGTTTGGCCATAGCCCTGCGGTGCGCGTGCGAGCCTATCGCCACTGCGACATGGAAGACTTTGCCCGCAAGCTGAAGCGCTATGCCAAGCCGGGCGATCGCATTTTGGTCGTCTCCGACGCGGTGTTCTCGATGGATGGCGACATCGCGCCCCTGCCCGACATGATCGATATTATGTCGAAGTATGAAGACACCACCCTGGTCATGGACGAAGCCCACGCCAGCGGGTCGATCGGCGCGACGGGTCGCGGCATCTACGAACACTTTGGAATTTTGCCGCAAGATGCGCTGGATAAGGGCGTAACGCCGCTGATTATGACCACCTTCTCGAAGTTTGGCGCGTCGGTGGGTGCCGCCATCAGCAGCCCCGTGGCAGAACTGAAGCCGCTGCTGAATGTGTCGCCGTCTTCGATTGGCACCTGTTCTCTGGCTCCCCCGCTGACGGCGGCCGCGCTGGAAGCTGTGCGCCAGGTGCGCCAGCATCCCGAACTGGTGCAACGTCTGCACGACAATACACGCTATCTACGGAATCGTCTGGCAGAGAATGATTTCCTGGCAATTGGTGAAACCAACGTGCTGCCCGTCCTGCTGCCGCCGGATCTGAATCCGAAGGACTTTGCGCGATCGCTCGTGGCCAATCACGGCATCTGGGTTTCACCCATCTGGTACATTGCCAAGCCCCGACTGCGGATCACGGCCAACGCGCTGCACACCCGCGAGGAAATGGATCGTCTGGTGGCTGCAATGGTGGCGGTGCGCGAGGAAATGTCCTATAAACCTGCGGCAACCATCAGCGCCTAGTTTAGCAGCGCCTAGTTTAGCACATCGTTCAGGCATTTTGAGGCTGTAGGCACAGAACTTACGCACTTGCGATAGGCTTTCTGGATTTTGGATAATTTCTCGCGGGCTGCGCCTGTGAGAAGTTATCCGACTGCATAAGTCCTAAGGCATTTTGAGAAAAGCGGGGAACTGGCGATCGCCCTTCTCTGAACGCTAAATCGAACCTACCTTGCATCGCTCAAGAAAGACGGCGGCAGAAGGTGTCGCCGTTTTTGTTTTGGGGAACCAAGGGGGCGATAGAACCAAGATTGAACCAAAACATTTGCGTCTAGCAGCGCGAAATAGGAGAATGGCGCAGAATCAGTTGTCGATTTGCGGCTACTTGGGGCTGATTCGCCGCTGCAATCCATCGAGCGCTATGTTAGACACTCCCGTCGGCTGGTTGGTTCTGTTTTTAGTGGGCACAATGACGGGCACCCTGTCGGGGCTGCTGGGCATTGGCGGCGGGCTGATTATGGTGCCGATTCTCACGTTTTTTGGGCTGCCGCTGGTGCAAGCAACAGCGACGAGTCTGGTTGGTGTGCTGCTGAGTGCTTTGTCAGGGAGCTACCAAAACCTGCGGACGGGTGCGCTGAACTGGCGCGTTTCTCTGCTGCTGGCGGTGTTTGGCATGGCGACGGCGCAGGTTGGGGCGTGGCTGGGCGATCGCCTTCCCGATGCCTCCCTATCGCTTGCCTTCGCCGTGCTGCTGCTGGTCACGATCTACCTCATGGATCTCCGCCGCAAGCTCGCCCAAAAAGAGCGCCAACTGAAAATTCCAGCCCCCGAAACAGTTTCAGCACCCGTTTCGCCCCCTGCCAATGCGCTCCCACCCATCGCTGGAATTGGCCTCCTCGCCGGAATTCTCTCTGGCCTCTTTGGGGTGGGGGGTGGCGTAGTCATGGTGCCGCTGCAAACGCTGTTTCTGGGCGAAACAATCAAGTCTGCGGTGCGAACCAGCCTGGGGGCGATCGTACCAATTGCCATTTCAGGACTGGCGCAACATGCCTATAACGGCAACGTGCTGTGGATTGCAGGGGTTTGTCTGGGGCTGGGCGGCATCGTCGGCGCTCAGGTCGGCACGCGCCTTCTGCCTAAGCTGTCCGATCAAACTGTGAATCGGCTGTTCAAATCCTTCCTGATTGCCCTGGCAGTCTATATGACCATGCGGGGTGTAAAAGGGCTTGGGGGCTAGGGTGCAAAGGGTTGAGAAGGGCATAAAGCAAGCCTGGAATCGGGCGATCGCCCTCCATCCTCAAACCCCCATCCTCAAACCTCCATCCTCAACCCAATCGCCCTAGATAGCAAAACCTATCGCAAAACTTAGTGATATTTTTTAGTGATATTTTCGAGCTTTTTGCGCTATCCTGCGATCGCCCCAAATTCTCACATTTCCAAATTCTCGCCTTTCCCATCCCCTATCCTCCTCGACCTTGCTTGACTCGACCTGGCTAGATTGGTTCGCCGTCCTTGGCTATGTATCCCTGGCGCTGCTAGTGTGCTGGCGCGTCTTGCAAACGCAGCCCAAGAAGTAGCCTAGACAGTGCCTAGAAAATGCCTAGAAAATGCCTGGAAAATATCGCTCTTCAGAAAAACGCTCCCAAAGGTCTCCATGGCAAAGAAACCAAAGCATGATCTGAAATGGGTGAAAGAAACCCTCAGCCTGCCCGAAAACCACAACTGGAAATCGCAAGATGGCTACAACATTTTCGTAGCTGGACGCGGTGCGGTGCGGTTCGACGTTCCCGAAGATTGGATCTTCGAGCCGGATGAAAAATCCTTCAAGTTTTTTGACGGCAAGCCGCCCAACGACAACTGCCGCCTGGAGGTGTCCTATAACCTGCTGCCAGAGGGCGACTGGACGCTGTTTCCGCTGGTCAGCGTGATGAAGGAACTAGTTGAAAAAGACGAGCGCAACATTTTAGAAAAGGGCGAGATTGTCAGCCTCAAACGACAAACCGCCCGGGTCGTCTGGACAGAGTTCAAGTTTCTTGATTCACAGGAAAATCGCGAAGCCTACTCGCGTACCTGCATCGGGCTGGGTTCAGGGGTGCAGTGCCTAATCACCTTCGACTATTGGGTGGACGATGCCGAGCGGCTCACGCCCGTTTGGGACGTGGTCATGAATACACTGACGCTGGGGTTGTTTATCCGCGACCCCAGGCAGGGCTTTGCGTTTCCTGATTAACACTTCCTGATTAACACTTCCTGATTAACGCTTCCTGATTAACGCAATGTGCAACTTTGCCGGTTCCCTTGTGTGAATCGCTGGGCAGTACCGCCGCCCAACGATTCACGCTCTTAGAGGATGTTTGAAAAGTCCTACTGTTTGTAGCAAAGCGTGCAAGATCCC
>NZ_DVEA01000141.1:0-7988 GCF_015295965.1 Thermoleptolyngbya sp. M55_K2018_002 | reverse complement strand
CAGGTTGCCGCCGCCGCCACAATCTCCTGGAGCCGTTCGCGAAACTCGCCTTTGGGATGTGCGCCCTTGACTTCACCCAAAATTTTGAAGTCGCTTTCCGGCTCCTGGCAAATGATATAAGTCGGCCAGCCCATGCCTTCTTTATCGGGATATTGCGCCAGGAGGATCTTGCGGTATTTGCGGTAGGTGGCGGTGTCCTGCATTTTTACATCAACAAACTCCAGCCCCAGTTCGGCTGCCACTTTCTGGTCATAGAACGACATTTTGTGGCAAAGTCCGCAGTCTTCGGAGGAGAACTTAATCACAGTGGGATTCATAGCGGGGTTCACCAAATGCTGATACGAAACGTGTGACTAGTAGTGTCAAGACTTACGCACTTGCGATAAGCTTTCTGGATTTTGGACCATTTCTCACAGGCTGCGCCCGCGGGAAAGTGTCCAAATGCGTCAGTCCTATAGTGTGACTATTAGACTTGCAGGCTGGCCTGAGTCTTGAAAAGAGTTTGCAATGGATTGTCACCTCTGGAACGAGTGCGCCTAGAACGAGCGCATCTGAAGCGAGGGGTCGGCCGCTATCGCAGCAGCGGCGATGCCTTGAGGAACTGTCCTTGGCGATTAACGTAGCGCCACTGGTTGCCCAGCTTGACGCGGGCCCAGCCCTCTGAAAAGGCAGCAGCATCGTCAAATTGGGGGGCGATGACCCAGGTTCCGGTGGGGTTGATATAGCCGTAGCGGTTGCCTTGTTTGACGGCGGCCAGCCCTTCGGAAAAGTCAGCGGCATAGTCAAACTGGGGGGCGATCGCCATCTGCCCCTGGCAGTCTACATAGCCCCACTTCGCGCCCACCAGCACTGCCGCCCGCCCTTCAGCAAAGTCCGACGCAAAGCCGAACTGGGGGGCGATCGCCAGATTGCCCTGCAAGTCGATAAAGCCCCAGTCGCCCCCCTGCCGCACCCGCGCCCGCCCATCTGCAAACCGAAACGCCCCATCAAACTGGGGATCGATGACGAGCGCTCCGGTCGTGTCAATATAGCCCCAGCGGCCGCCCTGCCGCACTGCCGCCCGCCCCTGAGACAGTCGCCATGCATCTTCAAACTGGGGATCGATGACCAGTTTGCCCGTCGGTGCGATGAACCCGTAGCGATCGCCCAGTTTCACCGCCGCCAGCCCTTCGGCAAAGCTCCCTGCCAGGTCAAACTGCGGCTCGATGGCGACCTCTCCGGCGGGATTGATATAGCCGTAGCGCGTGCCAGCGCGAATGGCCGCCAGCCCGCCCGAAAAAGAGGCCGCGCCTAGATATTGCGGCGGAACGATGACTTCACCCGCCCGATTCATATAGCCATAGACCCCGTTTGCCTTGACCAGCGCCAAGTCTTCGGAAAAGTCAGCCGCTCCGTCCATGTTGGGATCAACGGCGATCGCCACGTTGCCCGTCAGGTCGATAAACAGGAGGCGATCGCCCCGGCGCACCATCGCCAGCCCTTCAGAAAAATCGGCAGCCTGGTCAAAGGAAAGCTCCGCGTCAGATTGGGCCAGGGTTTGGGAATCGGTCATGGCAGCGTCAGAAGACAAAATAGAGGGCAGAGCAAGATTCTGAGCAAGATTCTGAGCAAGATTCTGAGCAAGATTTTCAGGACTGCGAGAACGAGAGGCGCTATCCCAGCGGCAGCCCCCCAGCAGGAGCAGGGTAGAGGCGATCGCAGCGATGTAAAAAAAGTTTGGCATGGGACTGGGGAATTTGACGAGGAGGAGCGACAGAAGGCAGACGGATGGCTATGGGTTGTGGGGGAATAGGAGGAGAGATACTTGTGATACGTAATCTCAGTGAAGAATGTTTGAAAATTGAGGGAGCTACTGAGAGCGAGGAAATCACGGAAGACGCACGAACCCAGATGACTGCAAAGATAGCTGCAATCCCTATTGACGAAATTCCAGTAGTGCCCGATTGTATGTGTAAAGAAACCATGAGCTAGCCTTGCAAAACTTAAAGACTTCATGAAGTTGGCGACATATTTACGGATACTTAACGTGTTTTGAGGATGGCTAGGTATGTCGGGATTAGATTTCGCTTGCCCAAGATTGCTTAAACGGGGGCGACAGATCTTGCTCAAGGCTGGAGTTTATTTTGGCTTCATGTGATGCAGTCTTTGAACCTGATTTCATGAAGATAGTTGGGCAAAGCAATCTATTCCGACAAGACGACCTGTAAGCCTTGTAGTGGCGTGATAGCTACTAGCCTAGCGACGCTGTTGGGAGTTGTTGAATCGTTCGTAATTTCTGTCTGAGCCTCGTTCTGAGCTTTGTAACTGGGTGTGTGGATGGCTCCCTGTTCGTTGAGTGTTCGTGAGTTTGCCTGAGCAATCTTGATTTAATTGCCTTCAATTGCGCCTTTGCTTCGGCAGCATCTTCGACCGAGTAAACGAGAAAATTCTTCAGGGAAAAATCTTATGGAAGAGTATCCTGATGTTCCGGTTGCCCCCTCATCTTCCTTCTATGCTGAATCTGCACCATTAGAGGCTGAAGCTGAACTGGACTTTGGATCGGGGCCTGAGTTAGTTGAGCCAAGTTTTTTTGAGCCTGTGGCTCGCACCGCTGCGTTTGAAGCACGCCCGCTCGGCGTTGCGGCTGGGTCAGAGCTAACAGCCGCGCGATCGCCCCTTTCCCAGGACGCGCTAGACGACGTTGAGCTAGATTTCGACGAACTGCACACCTTTGAAGCGGTTAGCACCCAGTTTCATCATCTGGGTGTGACCTTTGCTAATGCAGTTGCCCTTGTGCCCTCCAATCCGGCATTTCCTTCCCATACTGGACAACTGGTGTTGATGGCTTGCCCCAAGGGCGGATGGCTAGAGGCAACCTTTGACCAGCCTGTGCAGCGGGTCAGCGGACACATCACCAGCTCTCGCCCGACGGTGATGGCAGCTTTTGATGAGCATAACCGCCCCGTTGCCCAAATGCAGACCCCAGCCGCCAACTTGGCAGGCTCCGACTCTAGCCACGCCCCAAATTTAGAAATGACGCTGACAGGCCGCCAGATTTCTCGCGTCACCTTCTACACCTTTGACGGACAATTGACCTTGGGCGCATTCAGCTTCGCGCAGTCCAACCGCCGAGCATCCTGAGGCAGGCTCTCAGGTTTCTGGTGAGTTTTCAGGTCAGTCTGTTGGTCGAGAACCGGGATCAGCAATTGGCAACGGCTTGACTCTCTTGACTCTGATGGACGCGACAGGAATGCGCCGTTAGGAGTTAAGCGGCTCCATTCTGACGATTGATGAATCCCTACTCTCTACTAGCTCAAACAACCCGCGAGCGAGTCGGCGACGGGGCGATCGCCCCAATTCTGGCAGACTGCGGCGCTGCCTCACGAATCCTCGTGCTGATCTGGCCGCAACTGGGCGACTTTGACAGCCTGGAATATGCCTGGTGGATTCGGCGGCAGGCGGCGCAGCTTCAGGCGGCGGGCATCGCGGTGCGGGCGGTGGGCATTGGCGATCGCCCATCAGGGCAAAAATTCTGCGAGTATACCGACTTTCCGGCCGAACATCTGTTCATCGACCCCAACGCATCGCTGCACCAAGCGCTGGGGCTATATCGTGGCCTGTCGCTGAAACTCCCCGTCCTCTCACCCGCGCAAAATAGCTGGCTCAACCTGATGCTGATGTGTGCGGGGATCGGCAGTCCGGGCACGCTGGCGGAGGTGTTTCGCGGCTATCGGGGCGATCGCACTGCGCCCCAGCTCATTGCCGACGACGAAGAAATTCAGGCGTTTCCCTTGCCGCCCCTCAAAGGTTCCTTCTTTCGCTGGGCAGGCGGCAGCGGCTTCCAGCGCCCGTTTGAGCTAGCCACCCTGCGCCTGCGAAATATGGGCGAAGTGCTGCGCCACTGGAAGACCTACGTGCCCGATGCCGCCTTCTTGACCCAGCGCGGCGCAACGTTTTTGTTCAACGCCCAGGGCGAACTGCTATACGAACACCGCGATCGCGCCATTCTGGGCTTTGCTGAAACCATGAGCAACCCGCTCCAGTTTCTCCAGCTATGAGCTTTGCAGGCTCAAGGTTTACTGTCCTCATTCCGTCATAGGATCGAAAAGCACAGTTTGCAATCGCAGGTTGAGAGGACGACACATGCGCGTGTTGGTGATGGGCGGAACCCGGTTTATCGGCGTGTACCTGACAAAGCTGCTGGTGGCGCAAGGCCACGAAGTCGTGCTGTTTAACCGGGGCAACAAACCTGCACCCGTCGCGGGCATCCGGCAGATTGTGGGCGATCGCACCGATCCCCTCCAGCTCAAAACCAGCCTCTCCAGCGAATCCTTTGATGCCGTGTTTGACAACAACGGCCGCGAACTCAGCGACACCCAGCCCCTCGCCGAAATCTTCAAAGGGCGAATCCAGCACTTCGTCTACGTCAGCTCTGCGGGCGTGTACCTCAAGTCTGACCAGATGCCCCACGTCGAGGGCGATGCGGTCGATCCCAACAGCCGCCACAAGGGCAAATTTGAAACCGAGGCTTACCTGGCCGAGTCCGGCATTCCCTTCACCTCCATTCGCCCGGTCTACATCTATGGCCCGCAAAACTACAACGACCTAGAAGCCTGGTTCTTTGACCGCATCGTGCGCGATCGCCCCGTCCCAATTCCCGGCAACGGCATGGCGCTCACCCAGTTTGGGCATTGCCAGGATCTAGCCGCCGCTATGGCCGCCGTGCTGGGCAACGAGCGTGCCATCGGGCAAATCTACAACATATCGGGCGATCGCGCTGTCACCTTCGACGGGCTGGCCCGCGCCTGCGCCACCGCCGCTGGCAAAGACCCCACCACCCTCAGAATCGTCCACTACGACCCCAAAAAATTTGACTTTGGCAAGCGCAAAGCCTTTCCCATGCGCGTGCAGCACTTTTTCACCGACATCCACAAAGCCAAGACCGAGCTAGGCTGGCAGCCCCAGTTTGACCTAGTTTCCGGCCTG
Organism: Thermoleptolyngbya sp. M55_K2018_002; assembly: GCF_015295965.1. Lineage (NCBI taxonomy): Bacteria > Bacillati > Cyanobacteriota > Cyanophyceae > Oculatellales > Oculatellaceae > Thermoleptolyngbya > Thermoleptolyngbya sp. M55_K2018_002. The sequence goes on along the minus strand of NZ_DVEA01000141.1, from coordinate 3,023 downwards.
GCCGACTCGTTCCAACACGACTACCTCGCCAGCGGCCGCGACAAAGCCGAAATCGACTTCTCCCTGGACGAAGAAATCCTGGCAGCCCACGCTTGAGCCGGGGTCTGCCGGGGAATACTGGAAGTTAAGGACGCAGGGATCAGGCATTAGCGCTGTGGCCTGCGCCTGCCCAAACTCTGCCTATTCCCAAATCCTACCCCTCACCTTGACTGACGAACGAGCCTACTGGCTGGCCTGGAGCCAGATCGCGGGCGTAGGCCCGACGCTGCTGATGCGGATCTATCGACACTTTGGGTCGCTGGCAGCGGCTTGGGATGCTGATCTGGCTGCCCTGGATGCGGTGGAGGGCATTGGCGGAATGACAGCAGGGGCGATCGCCACGGCCCGTGCCTCCCTCGATCCCGCATCCCTGCTCGCAGAACATCAGCGCGACAATCCCGACGTTTGGACTCCCGCCGATGCCGACTATCCGCGCCTGCTCACCGAGATTCCCGACCCGCCGCCACTGCTCTACTATCGCGGGCAGGTGGCGCTGGCAGAAAACCGGGGGGAAGTGGGGCTGGTGGCGATCGTGGGAACCCGCAACCCCTCCAGCTATGGCAAACAGTGGACGTATCGTCTGGTGGAAGCGCTGGTGCAGGCAGGATTTACCATCGTCTCTGGGCTGGCGGAAGGCATCGATGCGATCGCCCATCAAGCCTGCCTCGACGCAGGCGGCCGCACGATCGCCGTCCTGGGAACCGGGGTCAACCGTGTCTATCCTGCCAGCAACCGCGCCCTCGCCCAGCAGATCGACCGCAAAGGGCTGATTCTCAGCGAACATCCCCGGGGCACCGGCCCCGATCGCGCCCACTTCCCCAGCCGCAATCGCATCATCGCCGGACTCTGCCGCGCCACCCTGGTCATCGAAGCAGGCCCCAAATCGGGAGCGCTGATCACCGCCCGCGTCGCCAACGACTATGGCCGCGAAGTCTACGCCCTCCCCGGCTCCCTCGACCAGCCCCAGTCCCGCGGCTGCCTGGAGATCATTGCAGGCGGCGCTCAGGTCATTCTCGGCGAAACCCCGCTGCTAGAGGCCCTCGGCGCAATTCCCCAGCTAGACACGATGCCGAAGACGATGCCGAACCGCGCAGCTACTCCAGCACCCGCTCCGTCTGCATCCCCTACACCCGACCTGCCGCCCCGCTTGGTGCCGATTTTTCAGGCGATTCCCCCCATCCCACCAGAGGCGATCGCCCTCGACACCCTGGTACAAACCACCCAACTCGACACCAGCAACCTCCTCGCCGCCCTGCTGGAGCTAGAAATGCTGGGCGTGGTTTCGCAACTGCCCGGAATGCGCTATTGCCGAGCAGGATGACCATTTTTCGAGAGGGTAATCTATGCGCTGAGACGATAGAGTGAGGAGGTATTTCGGGGTGACGACGACTGGCGCACTTCCCGTCCCCCCACCCCGTTCTCTCGTTTCCCTGCTGCCCATGTCTTCCCCCAAACCCCGCCTCCTGATCATTGGCCTCGACTGTATGGAGCCGTCGCTGGTGTTTGACCGCTGGCGGTCTGACTTGCCCAACCTGTCGCGGTTGATGGCGGCGGGCAGCTATGGACGCATGGAGAGCAGCATTCCCGCCATCACCGTCCCCGCCTGGAGCTGCATGATGAGCGGGCGCGATCCGGGGGAACTGGGGATTTATGGATTTCGCAACCGGGCCGATCGGAGCTATGGCAAGATGGCGATCGCCGACGGTCGAGCGGTCAAGGTTCCGCGCCTGTGGGACTTGCTGGGCGATGCGGGCTGGACGGTCGCGGTTCTCAGCGTTCCGGGCACTTCGCCACCCTATCCAGTGAACGGCTCCCTCGTATCCTGCTTCCTTACGCCCAGCCGCGATGTGCCCTACACGCACCCGCCAGGCCTGGCCGCGCAAATTGCCGAATGGATGCCCGACTTTTTGCTGGACGTGCCAGAGTTTCGCTCCGAGGAAAAAGCGCGAATCTTGCAAAACATCTACGACCTCTGCAACCAGCGGTTTGACCTGGCAGAAAAGCTGATCGAGCGCGACCAGCCCGATTTTCTGATGCTGGTAGACATGGGCGTGGATCGGATTCACCACTCCTTCTGGAAGCCAATGGACCCCACCCACCCGCAGCACGAGCCGGGGTCACCCTTTGCCAACGCGATTCACGACTACTATTGCCATGTGGATCAGCGCGTCGGCAACCTGCTAGCGAGGTGCGACGAGGAAACCGTCGTGCTTGTGGTGTCAGACCACGGGGCGCGGCCGCTGATGGGCGGCATCTGCGTCAATGAGTGGCTAATCAAGTGGGGCTATCTGACGCTAAAGCAGCCCCCTGCCGAACCGCTGCCGCTGGATCAGGTCGAGGTGGACTGGAGCCAGACCAAAGCCTGGGGCGCAGGCGGCTACTACGGGCGGATTTTTATGAACGTGCAGGGACGAGAACCCCAGGGCGTGATTCCCCTGGCGCAATACGAGCAAGAGCGATCGCGCTTAGCCGACCTCCTGGCCAGCATCCCCACGCCAGACGGACAGCCCATGCCCAACCGCATCATGAAGCCGCAGCAAATCTACCAGAAGGTGCGCGGCGTGGCTCCTGACCTGATTGCCTATTTCGACGAACTGGCCTGGCGCTCCGTAGGCACAGTCGGGGACGGCTCGCTTTACACTACAAATAATGACACTGGGCCCGACGATGCCAATCATGCTCCCTTTGGGCTGATGATTTTCCACGACCCGCGCCAGCCCAAGGGCGGTCAGGTTCTAGAGGGCGCGACGCTTTACGACATCCTGCCCACCTTGCTATACCGCTACGGCCTCCAGCCCCCCGCCAATCTGCGCGGCAACATCCTTCCCATCTAGCTTCAGATCCTCACCCCCCCAACCCCGCAAATGCCTTCGTCTGGTCGCTTCCAAAGTCGCTTGCTGAGCTATCTGTCTCGGCAGCGGCTGCGTTTGGGCGATCGCACGTCGCGCTGGATACGCCAGGCCCAAGGTGCGATCGCGCTGGGG
>NZ_DVEA01000016.1:0-8065 GCF_015295965.1 Thermoleptolyngbya sp. M55_K2018_002 | reverse complement strand
AAGGGGGGCTAGGGGGGATCTGGCTCGCAGGCTTCAAGCTCCTAAGTCCTGTTAAGCTGATGGGGCTAAACGCTTATCTGCAATTTGCCGCTATATTTGCCGCCACGGGTTGCATCATGTCCACCGTCATCTATCTCCAGAGTCCACAAGCCATCCGCGATCGCACTCAGCAGTTGTTTGAGCTGGCCCGCGCCGACAAGCTGACGCACTTTCGCTATCGGGGCGATCGCCTCCAGCCCACGGCCGACTACGTGCTGCGGGTGATGCGAGAAAACTATCCCGACCTGAACGTGCCGTTTCACAGCCGCTGGCGACATTTTGGCATGGGCAAGGTCGATCGCGTTGCCCAGTTGGAGGCGCAGATGTCCGAGCTTGATCCGGTAGCCCAGGCGCGGGCCAAGTTCGATCTGGTGATTCTCAGCGTGCTGCTGGATGCGGGTGCGGGTGCGGTGTGGCGCTATGCGGAAGCCAGCAGCGGTCAGGTGTTTCAGCGGTCGGAGGGGTTGGCGGTGGCGAGCTTCTGGATGTTTTGCGAGGGCGCATTTTCGGGCGATCGCACTGCCCCCTTCCAGGCAACCGCCGCCGCTCTCCAGCAAATCACCGAGTCCGACCTCGCTCAGTCCTTCCAGGTCACAGATGCAAACCCACTGGTGGGGCTATCGGGTCGCGTCGCCCTGCTGCAACAGCTTGGCCACACCCTCACCCAAAAGCCGGAATTTTTCGGCAGTCAAACCCCGCGACCCGGCAACTTGGTGGACTACCTGCTGACGCAAACTGAGGAGCAGCAGTTGCCCGCGCCCACGGTACTGCAAGCCGTCTTGCAAGGGCTGGGCGACATCTGGCCCGGCCGCATCACGCTCGATGGCGTGAATCTGGGCGATGTCTGGCCCCATCCCGCCCTGCCCGACACCGAGCCGGGGTCAAACCTCGTCCCGTTTCACAAGCTGTCGCAGTGGCTCACCTATTCTCTGCTGGAGCCGCTACAAGACCTGGGGCTAGAAATCACGCAGCTTGACCAGCTTACGGGTCTGGCAGAATATCGCAACGGCGGGCTATGCGTGGATCTGGGGCTGCTGGAGCCAAAGCACGACGATGTGCTGCGTAGGCCGCACCTGCCCAGTTCTGAGGTGATTGTGGAATGGCGATCGCTCACCATTGTCTTGCTCGACCTCATTGCAACTGCCATCCGCCGCGAACTCGGCCTCAGCGCCACCGAACTGCCGCTCGTGAAAGTCCTGGAAGGCGGAACCTGGGCAGCCGGCCGAAAAATCGCCGCCGAACTGCGTCCGGGCGGCGATCCTCCAATCTCGATTCAAAGTGACGGAACGGTGTTTTGAAAAAAGAAGAGAGAAGAACGAGGTTTTAAAGAACGAAGAGAGAAGAACGAAGAACGAAAACCCCACTCTTCTTTTTTGTTCTTCCTTCTTCGTTCTTCTTTTTTCTAATTCACACGCTCAGGGCTAATCTTGCAGGTGTTGAGAATGCGCTGGTCGTTTTCGCTCAGTGCGGAAAGCGGGTGAAATCCTTCCAGGTTCAGAGGGGCGATCGCCTCTCCGCCCGTCGCCGCGACCGACGCATTCGTTTGCAGCGCCACCGAGTAGGGATGCACCGTTTGCTCGTAGGAATCAATCACGTTTAACGCTAGTTCCTGGGCTTGCACCTCGCCATAAAAGCAATCAAAGGAGGAATAGGGCATATAGAACGCGCCTACCACTTGATTCTCTGTGACTTCAAACACCATGTAGGCAGAGCCAAGCTGGTCAGGCTGTTGAGACTGTCCGTACAAATAAACGCCATTGGGAAACCGCTGGCTAATTGCACCTTCCAAGCGGGCAACCGTTGCAGCGCTGGCTTGCGTCAGCCGGGATGCTTCGAGACCATGGGCTGGAGCCAGTGCCGCAGCCGCTAGTCCTAATGTTAGAAACAGCGCCGTAAAGGGCTTTTCAAAACGATTCCAAAGGGACTGCGACGTTTGGGGGAAACGGTTGGTCAAGCTCAGCATTGGCAGTCCTCCTTCACAAAACTAAAGATTACATAGAAGATTTACAGTTAGAAATTCGCTCTATAGTTCGCTGACTATTTTGCTGCCTATATAGAGCTTACGAGCTTCGATTTAACGCTTTGGATGGGCTTCACAACTCTTGAAGAAAAGGGGGCTAATTTCGAGAGTTTGAAACGTCCACCGTCTCTCCGAACAGCTACACCGCCAAGGATTCAAATTCCAGATTTCGCTTCAAAAAATTGCAAAACTTCTTAGAAAAGTTCGCTGCTGAACATTTTTAGAAGCTGCGCCGGAAGTCTTGAGTGAAGCCTAGCCCAGTCCACAGGATGATGAGATCGAGCCTGGGAATGAGATGACGGAAGCTGCGCGTAACCTTGCGAGAGAATCTGAACCGCTGAACCGCTATGGCCTTACTTTATAGAGCGAGAGTAGGAGGCAAATCACCCGATTCGCTCACCCAAGTAGGTGATCTTAATCACCGCTTGCTAGGGCATCCATGCAGCAAAACATGCAGCAAAAAATGATGACCCTGAGGCAGCGCAGAAGGCTTAGAAAAAGAATCTCCTCGTCTGACCCTCACATCATCACCTATGAAATAGAGGTGGAGGGGTTATGCACCGCTCCACCTCTATTCATCCCATGCATTCCGTTAAACAAACGGGAAGAAAGGACAGTTTGACGAACTGGCTGGAATTAACTGGCCAAATATCCACGAACGTTGACTTTGCGGCGACGCAGGTGATCCAGCGCCTGCCGCTCAAGCTGACGCACGCGCTCACGGCTGATGTTCATCCGCTGCCCCACTTTTGCCAGCGATAGCTCATTGCCGTCTTCCAGCCCAAACCGCAGCACCAGCACCTCCCGCTGCTGAGGCGTTAGCTCTGCCAACAGGTTTTGGATGTCTTGCCGCAGCGATTCCTGCACCGTGAAGGTTTCAGGCGATGCGCCGTCGTCTTCTAGCAGGTCTTGCAGTTCGGTGTCTTGGTTGTCGCCGACTTTGAGATCTAGCGACACGGGCTGACGCGCCATCAGCAAGAATTCACGGATTTGTCCTGGCTCTAGCTCCAGCGCTTCGGCGATGTCTGCGGGCGTAGGCGCACGGCCCAATTCCTGCGTCAGTTCGCGCTGCACCTTTTTGATCTTGTTGAGCTTTTCGGTAATGTGGATGGGCAGGCGGATGGTGCGGGCCTGCTGGGCGATCGCCCGCGTAATGGCCTGACGAATCCACCAGTAGGCGTAGGTCGAGAACTTGTAGCCCCGCGTGGGGTCAAATTTCTCCACGCCGCGCTCTAGACCCAGCGTGCCCTCCTGGATCAGATCCAGGAATTCCAGGTTGCGCTTCTGATACTTCTTGGCGATCGCCACCACCAGGCGCAGGTTCGCCTCGATCATCTTTTGCTTTGCCCGCTGGCCCACGCGCAGGGCTTGGCTCAACTCGGCTTCCGTCAGGTTGACCTGGGCTGCCCACTCCGCCAGCGAAGGCTCCCGCTCCAGCTTGTTGGCCAGAGCCTCTTTCGCCTCCAGGAGTGCCATCATCTGCTGCACCTGCTTGCCATAGACAATCTCCTGCTCATGGGTCAGCAGCGGCACCCGACCAATTTCGTGCAGATAGGTTCGCACCATATCTGCGGTAAACAGCGGTTTCGTCGTTTTAGCTGTGGTGTTTGCGGTTGCCATGAATGCGAGACTCCGTTGAACAATCTTGAATCGAACAGGAAACGTAAACTGGATGGTCAGACGCTCTACCAGCCCCAGCAAAGAAGCAAAAAATAGAGAGACTAACTTATAAGCCAGCTTCTAGTGCAGTTTCTAGATCAGGAAGCCGCCTTATGAAGAGGCTTGACTATACCCACTGAGGAAACCAGTGGAACGATGTTGAGGCTGGCGAACAAGTCCGAAGTAGGAATTGAAAATCCGAACGAAAGAAGCGACGCTCAGACGAAAACAGGTGAGGCAAAAACAGGTGAAATCTCTAGATCATTGCCTGGGTGCGTCTCTCTGGACGACTCCCTCTTAACCAACCCAGGGCAGCTTAAAAACAGCTTAAACGCGAGTTGAATGTAGATATTACTACGACTAGCGGCATTCTTCAGGAAAGTAGTAACCCTTTCTTAAGACCAATACTCTTGGCAGTCAAAACTGGCAGTCAAACCAATGGTCAAAGCGCTAACAGATTGGGCGTGGCGCTGAAAGCCCAAGACGGAGAGCCAAAAAGCGAAACCAGAGTACGAAGTAGACGAGAGGTATATCACAAAAGCGAAGTCGTTATGAGTTCACTCTTTTATGAAGACTATAATACAAGTTTAGGCTTCCGTAAAGGGCTGAGCATTCATCCAAACGGGTGAACTTTGCAGGTGAACAGCGAGAGGACGGCGTGGCGCTTTCAGGTGAAGAATCGTGAGCAGCTTTCGTAAGAACCTTTGACATTAACAAAGGACGGAGAAATCAAAACAAATGTTCACCGTGTCTCCCTATCATCTAGCGATTTATGGAGAGATTAGGTTCGGCTAGTACGGTGGGAAAACCGAACTCCCTGGATAGGGTTGGATTGGAGCGAAACAGCGTAGATCAGTAGATCATGATCATCAGTAGATCAAACAGATCAATGGGTTAAAGAGGCAGACCAAACAGGCTAGTTTCAACGGGGTGATTTTGATGGTCGAGGTTGGGGTTCAGGAGGGTGAGGTTCAGGAGGGTGAGATGCAGACCGTGAGCGGTGCAGAAACGGCGATCGCCCGCCCACCCGTCCTGGGCGAAAAGCGTGTCACCTTGCGCGGGCTAACGTGGGACGGCTATCTGCAAATTTTGGATGCCCTGCCCCAGAGCCGCGCCGCCCGCCTTACCTACGATCAGGGAACCCTCGAAATCACGATGCCGCTGGAAGATCACGAATTTTCGCTAAGGCTGATTGAACTGTTTATAAGAATCTTGGTGGTGGAACTGGGCATGAAGATCAAGACCATGGGTTCCACCACTATGAATCGGGAAGACCTGAATCGCGGATCAGAACCCGACTGCGCCTACTACATTCAGCATCAGCCGCAGGTCGCCGGCCGCAAGGTCAACTTTGTCACCGACCCGCCGCCCGATCTGGTGGTGGAAGTAGACATCACCCACACCGACATTGACAAAAATCGCTTCTATGCCAGCCTCGGCGTGCCAGAGTTTTGGCGATACAACGGGCGCGAGTGGCGGATTTACCACCTGCAAGCGGGCGAGTATGTCGAGCAGAGCCACAGCCCTACCTTTGGCTGGGTGGAAAAAGACGACCTCTACCGCTTTTTGGAACAGGCACAGCAGGACGAAGTGGAGGCAGAATTGGCGCTGCGGGCCTGGGCGAGGGAGAAGGTGGCTGTGCTGCGATCAGAAGCCTAGATCAGCCTTGGCCGCCTCCGAAACCCGGAACACGGCGGCATCGGGCATCTCCTCCCAGGCGGTTTCGCCAATTTCGGCGTAGAAAGTTTCGTCGTAGGGACGAGTGCGAACCACGACGGGCATCGGCACGGCGTGCCCCAAAATTAGCGCTTGCTGTTTGGAATCGAGCTTCGCTAGGACAGACCGCAGCGCCTGCCCGCCAGACACGCCCGTAAAAATTGCGTCGATGTCTTTTTCATCATTTAAGAGGGCCGTGATGCGCGTGCCGATCTGCGACATCACCTCGTTGTCGATGCCCGATGGGCGCTGATCGACCACCAGCAGCGTTACGAAATACTTCCGCATTTCACGGGCGATCGTGCCAAAGATGGTCTGCCGGACGGTGGCCGGGTCGAGAAACCGGTGCGCCTCTTCGATGGTGATGACAAGCTGATGGGGGCGATCGCCCGGATTCTTCGTCTGCAAGAAGCGCTCCGCCTTCAGCACGTAGCTGGCGTGGATGCGTCGCGCAATGATATTCGTCGCCAGCATATAGGACAGCATGTTTGACTGGGAGCCAAACTCCACGACCACATGCTTGCCCGCCTCCAGCGCCTCTAGCACCTGCCCCACATAGTTATGCGGACAGGCAGGGCGCAGATATTTCAAATCATCCAGCCGGGTCAGCTTGCGCTGGAGCGCCATAATCGACGCTGGGCTGCCCATCTTCACCTGGCAAAACTCCTGAATCTCCTCATTGCTCATCGACAGCAGGCGAGAAATCCAGGCTTTGCCAAACTCGTTTCGGAGAATAATGGCGTTTTCTAGCGCTGCCTCCGAGACGTTTAGCTCACCGCGCACCAGCGCCAGGTCTTCTACCTCGATTTGGTCGTAGCTGATGAATAGCTCTTGGGCATCGCGCACGCCCCGCCGCTGGGTCGATTGGGGATCGAGCGTGAAGATTTTTACCTGCCCCGGAAACAACTGCCGCAGCCCCTTCACCATCGACACGCGAGACTTGGAGCCGCCCTCGCTGGTGGCCTCCCAGCCGTATTCCGAATGCATGTCGAAAATCAGGTTCACCGCTGCCCGCTTGCGAATAATGCCCGACAGCAGCAGCCGCGTTAGGAAGGATTTGCCCGTGCCCGACTTGCCAAATACGCCGTTGCTGCGCTCCACAAACCGATCCAGATCGATGCAAATGGGCACGTCCATATCAATCGGCTGCCCCACGGAAAAGTTGCGCCGATGGGGGTCGTCTTCCCAGCCAAAGACGGCGCGAAAGTCGCGATCGCTCGCGTCGAACACCTGGCTAAAGTGGCTGGGAATGGTTTTGACGGGCAGTAGCTCGATGGCGCTGGTGTTGGCTTGGAGAGGGCTGGTTTTGGATTTTGGATTTTGGATTTTGGATGGGGCGCTCTGTTCGTCGGTGGGGGTGAACATCAGCATCGGTGACAGGTTGATGGTGCCGTAGGTGCCGCTGCCTGCCAGGACTTCTTGCAAAAAGGTGTTGCTGGGGTCGGGCGGGTTGGAGACAATGCGGGGGTTGGTGGTTCCCAGAGAGACATCGGTGAGCATACAAAAGAAGCGCGATCGCCGCCCCTGAACCACCAGAAACTTGCCCACGCGCATATCTTCGACCGACACATCCGCGTGCAGCCGCACCTCTAGCCCCTGGCTGAGGGAGCCTTGAATCACAGACCCCAATGGATTTTCCAATTCCATACGCTAATTCCGTAACCCGTTCGCGCTAGCATTCACGCTCAGTAATTTGCAGGGTAATTTGCAAGATAATTTGCAGGGTGATTTGCAAGCTTTTGCAGACGTATTGCAGGGATGTACCGAGCTTTTTGGTTTCGTAATACATACGTTCTTAATGCCATAATACACACGTTCTTAGGATTTTCTATAGTACATGCGTTTTGCTGTGCAAACGATTTGGGGCGTGTGGACGGGAATGAGGTTTGGGAAAAAGATGGCTGCCCTCTGGCTGCCCTCTATTTGTTCTCCTGATTCTTGTCCCCCTGATTCTCGTCCCCCCTATTTGTAATGTTTCGTTTTGCCAAGCGGAGGGTTATCAAGTCCCCCGCTGTGGTTAATAATGAACGATTAGATTCTCTGCTGTTTATCGCTGTTAGGAATTGCTATGACTTCTAAATCCAAACCCGCCAGCAAACCTCCCTATACCTTCCGCGCCGGTTGGGCCCTGCTGCTGCTCGGCATCAACTTTGTGGTGGCGGCCTACTACTTCGGCGTTTTGAAGTAACCCGTCAAACAGCTTTGCCCAGTGTGTATGCCCGGTGTATATGCCCAGAGTCCAGACCCAGTGTTCATGTCCAGTGTCCAGGTTGCCCCTCTGTCTTGCGGGCTAGCAGCATTTCGGGACACTTTTCAGGATTGATTGCAGGACGCATTCAGGGCGCATTCGGGATGCATTCAGGACGCATTTAGGGCATATTCAGGACATCCTCAGGACACATCCAGGACACATTCAGGACAACTAAATCTTTGCAACAGCGAGAGTTCTGCCCTGCGGAGTTCTCGCTGTCTTACTTTGGGGTCGGCTTTGTGTCGTTCTTTGGGGTCGGCTTTGTGTCGTTCGGGTCGACTTTGTGCAGAATGTTTGGGTGGGGCGATCGCCCCAAAGAGTCTAGGAGGATGTTTGAAAAGTCCTACTGTTTGTAGCAAAGCGTGCAAGATCCCCCTAAA
>NZ_DVEA01000426.1:0-8080 GCF_015295965.1 Thermoleptolyngbya sp. M55_K2018_002 | reverse complement strand
GCCTAAAAGTATCGAGCTGCTGCCGTTGTCACCTTTCGTTTCGCAAGTTCTTTGCTACTCCGTGTCCTTTGGTAATTTCTGGTAATTTCTAGGATTTGACTGACGCTATTTCCCCGCTTACTCGCAACTCACAGCCCATGCGCGTTCAATTCAAAATTCTGCGACAAGACGAAAACTCGGCTCCCTACAGTGCCACCTACGAGCTAGAGGTGGACCCCGGCAATACGATTCTTGACTGCCTGAACCGCATTAAGTGGGAACAGGATGGGGGGCTTGCCTTCCGCAAAAACTGTCGAAATACGATCTGTGGCAGTTGTTCAATGCGAATCAACGGACGCTCGGCCCTGGCCTGCAAAGAGAGTGTCGGCAGCGAGATAGCTCGGATGCAAGCAATTGCGGCTATGGGCGCTCGCCCTGCTGAGCAAAAGGAATATGAAAGCCAAGCAACGGCAGCGCCAGAGGAGATCCCTACGTTTCACATTGCGCCAATGGGCAATATGCCTGTGATTAAGGACCTCGTTGTGGATATGCGGGGCTTTTGGGACGGGCTGGAGGCAGTCGATCCCTATGTCAGCACGGCGGGACGACAGGTTCCTGAACGCGAGTTTTTGCAAACGCCAGAGGAGCGCGATCGCCTCAATCAAACAGGAAACTGTATTCTCTGTGGCGCGTGCTATTCCGAGTGCAATGCCCGCGAGGTCAACCCAAACTTTGTAGGGCCCCACGCCCTAGCCAAGGCCTATCGCATGGTGGCCGACTCTCGCGATGCCCAAACCGAAGCCCGGCTAGAGGACTACAACCAGCCCGAATCTGGCGTGTGGGCCTGCACTCGCTGTTATTACTGCAATTCCGTCTGCCCGATGGAGGTTGCGCCGCTGGACCAGATCAGCAAGATTAAGCAGGAGATTCTCGATCGAAAGGATGCCAGCACCAGCCGATCGGTGCGCCATCGCAAGGTGCTTGTGGATTTGGTGAAACAGGGCGGCTGGATCGATGAACGACGCTTTGGACTGGAGGTAGTCGGCAATTCGTTCCGCGATCTGCAAGGGCTGGCCAGCCTTGGCCCGCTGGGGCTGCGGATGCTGGTGCGGGGCAAATTGCCGCTGCGGTTCGAGCCGTCGGAGGGTGCGGGCGAAGTGCGATCGCTCATCGAAGCAGTTCAGGCCATCGAATCCGCCTCTACACCCAGTTGCCCGCCTCAGAGTTAGGCCTGTCTGAATCCAAGCCTGAATCAAACCCTGAATCTAAGCCTGTCTAAGCCTGCCACTTGTTCTATTCTTGAACTATTCTTGAACTGTTTAGGACTTACGCAGTTGGGCAGCTTCTCGCGGGCTGCGACCTGGAGAAATCGTCCAAAACCCAGAAAACTTATCGCAAGTGCGTAAGTCCTGCCGTTTTTTGAACTAAGTAGATAGACCAGATTAAAAAACAGATCCTGACCCCTGCGCCGCCCGCTGCGCGGGCGGCGCAGGGTCTTTGGGTTTTATATTTATTAATGTCCACCTACTTATTTCTTTTGCTTTCTTTTGCTTTGAATTCGCTATGACAACTGAAACCCCAAAGCCCAATCCACCCGCACTCGACCCAGTGCCCCAGCCAGAGCCAGCGTTTGGCTGGACGCGCTATGCCGAGCAGATCAACGGCCGCTTTGCCATGATTGGCTTTGTGGCGCTGCTGCTGCTGGAGCTATTTACTCGGCAAGACTTTTTTACGTGGATTGGGCTGCGCTGATCCCTGGGGCGAATCCTTAGCGAACCGTCAGCACGTAGCGTCCCCGCCCGTTGCGATCGTAAGCATTGGCAATGATGCGATAGGTGCCTGTGCGCGGCAGCGTTACTGTGAGCCGGGAGTTGGTGCTGCTGGGAGATTCGTCATCGTTTTGCCCGACGACTCGGCCGTTGGCATCTAGCAGGATCAGGTACGTGTCAAACTCAATGCTCTCCATCGTGATGGTCACAGTTTGTCCGGCCTGTCCATCCAGCGCATACTCCTGATACAGGCTATTATCTTCTGCCCAAACCAGCGAGTTGGGGCCCAGGGAACCCTCAACCCGGAGCAGGACACGGGTATTGGGACTGGGGGGCGTGGTGGCTGTGCCTAAGCCAGCGCCGGTAATCGCACTGAGGCGATAGCGACCCGTTTCCCCTGCTTCAAAGGTGTTCGCCAGGATGGTGTATAGCCCTGTTTCCGGCAGGACAGCGGTTAACCGGGCGTTGCGATCGCCCCCGCTGTCATTATCTTGAGCCAGGTCGCTGCCATCAGGGCGCAGCAAAATCAAATATGGATTCACCTCGCGGCTCGTCATTTCAATCGTCACTTCCTGCCCCGCCTGTCCTTGAAACGTGTAGGCGTTGAAGAAGCTGCTGTCGGAAGACAACACACCGCTGCTCGATGACAATACCCCCTGAACCGGAGCGCCATTCAGCGTAATCCGTCGGGCAGTTGGGCCGCCGCCCAGTTGGGGAGCCTGCTGCGCGGTGCGGGGGGCCCGGCCTTCCCGCACGGCCACCAAAAACGGCTGCACCCGATCCATCGAGATTGCGAATCCGATGCCCGTATTGCCCGATGTGCCTCGTGGCGAAAAAATTGCCGAGTTGACTCCAATCATTTGCCCCTGGCTGTTGAGCAAGGGCCCACCAGAGTTGCCGGGATTAATTGCGGCATCCGTCTGAATCAATCCCCGATTGGTATCCAGACGGCTGACGATGCCCGTTGTAAAGGTGCCCTGAAACTGCCCAAAGGGGGTGCCAATCGCAAAGGCCCGCTGCCCGACTTCTACAGAGCCAGGGGTGGCCAGGGGAACCGTCGGCAAATTTTGCGCCCGCACGCGCACCGCCGCCAAATCCAGCCCGCCCTCTGCAAACGCAATAACTTCGCCATCGAGCCGCCGCCCGTCTGCCAAAATCACGCGCACCTGCCGAGCATTGCTCACCACATGGGCATTTGTGAGAATTAATCCGTCTGGGCTAATGATGCTGCCGCTGCCCGTGCCAGTTTGCGTCTGGATGGAGACGACCGCAGGGCTAGCCTGTCGATAGACCCGGACGTTGACTTCTTCGATGTCTTGCGCCTGGGCAACCCCGCGAGTTCCCAATCTGGCGGGAGCGGGAACGATTACATCAGCCAGCAAGACGCTACCCAAGGTGCCGAAGGCGAGCAGACCGGAGGTGACTTGGCGCAACAAGAAATAGCTCATGGTGAAGAGAGGAAATGCAGTGCAAAAGCAGACAAAGCAGACAGTGTTTTAAGCCGTTTCAAGCAGTGGTGAAGACCATTCGGCGTGAAGATCGATGACAGGAACCATTCAGGCTATCAGCGCGGTGCGTCAATGACGCTGCGTGATGGTGCAGATCTGAACAGGGGTCTGGCGACTCATAATCTGGCGACTTAGAATTTGGCAACTCAGAATTTGGCGATCGCCCTTGCCAGGGTTCTACTGGCTATGGTTCCCATTTTGACAACAACCCGCGAACTCGTCATCTGGAAACGGCAAAAGCACAGAAGATGTCTGGAATTAGGGAAGCAGAGTTGTCCCTGCGGACTGGGGGCCATCGCCCTTGCGAGGTGCTTCATTGTCCCATTCTTCAGCGGCTTCAGACTGTTGTCCGGTTAACTCAACGGCTTCAGGAAACGTTACAGGCGCGTCGATTTGAGAGTGTGGAGATTGAGAGTTTGGAAGGGGCGGGGGCAGTGGGGCGATCGCCGGACTGGGCGCAGCCTCATCGAACGCTTGCGGCGCGGCATCAGACGCTTGCGGCTCTGCGGCTGATGGAGCGAAATTTGGCAGGGCCGAGTCAACCGCCGGGGCATTTGTGGGTGGCGGCTCAAGGGACAGCGGAAAAGCGGGCACTGCCTCACGCTCCGGGCTGGCTTTAGTGAGCTTCTCATCCGGTGATTTTTTACCTAGCGATTTTCCACCCAGCGATTCCTCATCCGGTGAGGCTGTATCCAGAGGAGTCGCAGATAAATCGAGGGGCTTGCCAGCGCGATCGCACAGCACGATGTCCCAGTGGCCGCTGGCGTTGGATTCGTAGGCGATGCGATGCCCATCGGCGCTGATGCTGGGGTTGCGGACGCTGGCATTGAGTCCGTCTGTCAGATTGCGGCGATATTGAATCTGGCGATCGTAGAGATAAATATCTTGTCGCCCCTGGCGACTGGCCGCAAACACGATAAACCGTCCATCTGCCGAAACGCCGGGATGTTCTGCGGCCATGTCGATGGCGTTGAGACCGGGCAGATCCACCAAGCGACGATGCGGCAGGTCGTAGAGATAGACATCCTGGCTGCCGTTGCGGTCGGAAACAAAGACGAGATAATCTCCCGATAGCTGCGGCTCCTGCTGGGCAAAGGGACTGTTGAGGGTCTGCCCGCTGGCATCGGACGGTAGGTTCAGCAGGTGGGGGTAGGTGCAGCCGCCCAGCAGCAGCAGGAGGGCGATCGCCAGCACCCATCGGAGGTATCTCACAACATCAACCCAGGCTTATCGAACATTGGCCGCTGCAATGGGGCTTGCCCTGCTGCGTCTAGTTCCATTGTTCCAGTTCTAGCGCACATCGGAGCGAATTCAGCCAGGGGCAAGGAGTCCGCATAGCACGGTCAGCCGTCCGGCAAGTCTGGCTCGATGCCGGGGCCCCGATCTAGCACCTGAATCGTCCATTTGCCATCGCGGCCTAGCTCAAAAGCGACGTAGCGCCCGTCGGGGCTGATGCTGGGGTTTCGCACCCAGCCCCGATAGCCAGAGGTTAGCACCTGAGCCTGTTTGGTGACGCGATCGTATAGCTCCACCTCTGGGCGGCCGCTGCCACTGGCAACGTAGACAATGTAGCGGGCGGTGTTGCTAAGGCTGGGATGTTCGGCGACGGCATCCCAGCGATTGAGCCGGGGTAAATCGACAAACTGCTGCCGCTTCAGGTCGTAGAGCAAGATGCCGCGATCGCCCTTGCGGTTCGAGACAAAGGCCACATACTGCCCATTGCCGCTGAGGGCGGGCTGTTCGTCGGTATAGCGGCTATTGAGCGGCACGGGAGGCCCAGAGCGCTCTGGCTGGACGGCGATCGCCCGACTGCAAGCGGTGTTCAGACCCAGCAGAAGCAGCGCCAGAACCGAAAGCACGGAGCGAGCGGCAGCACGGCGGGCGATCGCCTGATAAAAAAGTCGAAATCGGGCTGTGATCTGACAAAATTTCCAGCCCAGTGATCGCCTCAGGGGTATGAACCCTTCCCAGCTAAGACGCAGCGACTTCCAGAACTTGCGCCAGCCCCAGGGCCAACTCCAGCGGCAGACCCCAGTCCAAGCCTTAATCCAAGCCCTAGTCAAAGTTAGAAGAGTTGTCTGCCTCGTCATCGGAATAATCCACTGGCTGATAATCGACATAATCAGCCGAGGGGCGTGCAGGCTCATCAGCGTCCCAGCGAGCATTAACATCCTCTACCGAGCGAGGGCGGCGGGGGCGGGAGCCAGAGTCTCGACTGCTCGACCGAGAACTGCTACGGCTCGAAGCATAGTCACTGCCATAGTCGCTGGCAGAATAACCGGAAGCATAGTCAGAAGAATAATTGCCGCTGTAATCGCCGCTGTAATCGGTAGACGGTTCTTCCCAAGAGCGATCGCGCCCATAGGACGAAGCGCTATAGTCGTCATCCCAGGCATCGCGCTCTGGGCGGACGGGCGGGCGAGTCTCTCCGGGACTGCCGCGAATGGCGGGGCGACGGCTGCTGCTGCCGTAATCTTCCGTTGGCTCAGTGCGATAGTCGCGGCTGGCTCGGATGCGTCGGCTGGCCGGACGCTCATCCACTGCGCCCAATTCGTCTAGCTCAGCCCGATAGACGCGGCTAACCGGACGTTCATCATCCACAATTTGCCCACCCCCGCCAAAGCGTTTGGCTTGCTCGGTCGTCGCTCCCCGCAGGCGCAGTGTTTCCAGGGCAAAAGCTGTGGCTGCACCGGCCATCAAGTAAAAGCCGAAGGTCAGAATTGGGTCGAGTCGCCAGCCCTGGAACATCAGGATCGTTCCACACAAGAGCGACACAGCGGACAGCGCGATATCCTGGTCGCGGGCAACCTGCGGGCGAAAGTTTCGCAAGAAGTAGAGTCCAGCGCCACCGACTGCCAGAGCAATTCCCAGAAAGGCAGCCGGATTGCCGCCAAACACCACCTGTGCCAGAACGGGTTGGGGCTGCATCCAGGCGGCACTGGCCATCCCCGTCGCAGCGTGTCCGAAATCCACCAACATCTATAGTTTCTCCCTTAATCTGCCCTAACCCTAGCGACTCTCATCCTAACGATTTGTCAAGAAAAGTACCACTGCACCTACCAATGCGCCCGCAGGCAGCTATGTTCAAGGCGCTCGTCTAGCTTGCCTTAGCCCGCTTGTCTAAAACGCTTGTCTAAAACGCTTGTCTAAAACGTTTACCTTTTATGCTAGCCCCATTAATACAGATTTGGGCGAGACTTGCTCGCCCAGAAGCCTTTTGACTCTGCACTGCGCTGAGTTAGGAGCGCACAAGCAGAACCTGTCACAGGGAACCCATCGGCAGTCTCAGGGATAGCCTCAGAGTTTCCCGAATCATAGAGTTGCCCGAATTACACTAGGAGCGCTGAATTTTATCTTTCTGGCTGATAAAGATGAGACCCACGGTTGCGGGAACGACCACAATCAGGAGACCAGCCAGCAGGCTGTAGAAGAAGTTCATCAAAGAGGGAGTCATGGGTATTTAACCTTAAAGTTTGGCGACTTTGTTATAAACAATTCTATCGGTCGGTTAACCGCTTGAGAAGCGTTTCGCGGGAAAGGATTTTGGGTGAGGCTACTGAGGGGGGGCGATCGCCCCAAAATGCCCCCAAAATGACGGTACGATAGCCACCCAATGGGTACAGGCTCAACGTAGAATGAGAAGCCAGAGGGTTGCTAAATGTAACAGTCTTGTCTGACTTTTCTCAGAAATTTGGGGTGTGGGAGCCTGTCTCTCAGAAATCCTGGTTAGCCGTTTAGCAAATACGGGCGGGTTGAGCTATGACTTCGGTGGCGATCGCTTCTTTGGCATTGAGCCTTGGGCTGGGGCTGATGATTCTCCTCTGCATTTTTCGCATCGTCCTCACCTGGTATCCCCAGATCGACCTGACCCAAATGCCGTTTAAGCTAGTGGCGCTGCCAACGGAACCCTTCCTTGCGCCCACCCGCAAAATCGTCAAACCCTTTGGAGGGGTTGATATTTCCCCCATCATCTGGGTTGGCATTTTTAGTCTACTCCGCGAACTGCTCCTGGGGCAGCAGGGCTTATTAACCATGCTTACCTATTAAGACACCTATTAAGACATCTATAAGACACCTACTAGGACTTACGCACTTGCAATCAAACTTTCTGGGTTTTGGACGAGTTCTCGTGGTCTGCGCCCGCGAGAACTCGTCCAACTGCGTAAGTCCCAACCTATTAATATTAAGAATTTAGAGCGGGACGAATGCGACGAGAGGAATTGTGTGTCTTCTCCCTCGCGTTCTTGTGGCTTACTACCCCTGCTGTCGCCCCCTTACTCTATGCCTTCCAGCAAGGTCTGCACTCGCCCATCGGGATACAGCACCACCCGCAGCGTGGCGCGGCGGCCTGTGGGCAGGGGTGACACCAACGTTTCGCCCATCAGCGGCATTCCAGAGCGATCGACGTAAATGCCTGCTGCTTCGCCCAGAGGAACAACTTGCTGCACCACGCCGTTTGCAGCGACAATCACGCGATATTCCAGCGCCCGGTTCAGATTTTCCGGCGGCTGCCAGCGAGACTGAAAGTATTGCTGCGCTTCGCTAACCTGGGGAATGCTGCCCGTGGCCAGACGGGACGGGGCAGAACGCATCGCTGCGTCGGGTCGGGCCGAGTCGGCGGCAAAGGAGCCGCCAGCGGTTTCTGCATGTTCTCCCGGTAGCCCCATCACGGTTGGGTCAGGCGAATCCCCGGTTCGCGCCATTGCAGCAGGATCTTCGGGAAGCAGCACTGGAGCAGGAGCCGCCGCCGGACGCTGGGCAGGTGGCTGGGGAATTACCTGGGGCGGCGCGGCTGGGACTGCTGGCGGGCGGACTGGGGCTGCC
>NZ_DVEA01000146.1:0-8081 GCF_015295965.1 Thermoleptolyngbya sp. M55_K2018_002 | reverse complement strand
GTTGATTTCGGCGGGGCTGAGGTTAGCCTGCTGGGCGATCGCCACCAGCCGTGCGGTGAGGGCCGCCTGGGCCAGCATTTGGTCGCCCATCATCGTGTCTACATCGGCGGGAACCTGGTTGGCAAATCGCGACATCCGCGCCAAAAACTCCGCAATCAGTAACCCATTGGACTCCGTTTGCGCCAGGATCGACTGGCGAGTCCCCCAGGACAAAACGCCTGTTGTAACTGCGACCGTTGCCGCCAGCAGCGAGGTCACCATTAGCAAAATGCGGAGTTGGAGCTTCATAGCGCACTCGACAAATGAAGGAGAACAGCGTCGCGAATCTGATTGAGAAAATCGCCCGAAGACCTGGTATCAGGCTGGTCATGCTGAAGAAACTGCTCTAGCCGACCATTCAGCCGGGATTGGTCGGCCGGGCTGAGGTCGCGGGTGAGCAGGCTGATCACCGGGGGAACGCGCCCGCCCATTGTTCGCAGCGGGTAAACATGCTGAAACCCCTCTTTGGCCAGCACCAGCAAGTCCACCAGCAGCACGTTGGGCAGCAGCGCATCCACGGCTGAGGACGATTTTGGACTGGGGTGGGGCAGGGTGTCTTGGGGGCGATCGCCC
The DNA here is from genome assembly GCF_015295965.1 of Thermoleptolyngbya sp. M55_K2018_002. Lineage (NCBI taxonomy): Bacteria > Bacillati > Cyanobacteriota > Cyanophyceae > Oculatellales > Oculatellaceae > Thermoleptolyngbya > Thermoleptolyngbya sp. M55_K2018_002. The sequence goes on along the minus strand of NZ_DVEA01000146.1, from coordinate 7,469 downwards.
TCGGTGACGCGCCAACCCGCCTGCTCTAGCACCTGTCGCAGGATGGAGCGCGTGGCCCGGTCTTGATGCACCAGCAGCGCTCGATTGCCAGTTTTGGACGGTGGCACTTGGTAGGCTTGCAGCAGCGCCGTCAGCCGGGAAAAGTCTGCGGGTCGGGTAAACTGATCGGCAATGCCCAGCACCAGACCCTTCGGTGCATGGAGGCTGATGGGGAGATCCACCGGGGGCGTGGCGGTCAGCATGACGGGAACGTCGGCCAGCAGCGGATTGGCCTTGAGGGTCGCCAGCACAGCCCAACTATCTAGCGCAGGCATTAGCACATCCAGCACAATTAGCTTAGGCTGTAGCTCCTGTGCTAGCCGCAGCCCCTCCTGTCCACACCAGGCGGTAACCACGCGATAGCCTTCCTGGTTCAGGCTTTGCACCATCCAATCGCGGATGCCCCGATCGTCGTCGATGATTAGCACTAGCGGGCGATCGCACGTCGAGGCTTCTTGGGGCTGATAAACAGGGGGCAAGGGGGAGGGGCGATCGCTACTGACCAGAGGCAGCCGCAGCGTAAACGTAGACCCATGCTCTGGCTCACTCTCCACAGAGATCGTGCCGCCCAGCATCTCGCAATAGCGATAGCTAATCGACAATCCCAGCCCCGTCCCGCCATAGCGCCGGGTAGAGGACTCGTCGCCCTGAGCAAACGGCTGAAAAATCTTCTCGCGCTGCAATGGAGCAATCCCAATCCCCGTATCGCTCACCCGAAACTCTACAAACGCTCCGCCGGGGACAGGGAACGCTGCCTCTGCCGCAAATTTCTCTCCGTCCTCCCAGCCTGCTGCCTCCAGCCCCTTCACCGCCACCGTCAGCGTAATGGAACCCTGTTCTGTGAACTTGGCGGCATTGCTCAGCAGGTTGACCAAAATCTGCCGCACCTTCGACAGGTCACTGTACATCGTGCCCAGATGATCGGGACACTGCACTTGCAGTGTGTTGCCATGCTCCAGAACCAGCGGACGCACCGTGTTCACCACTTCTTGCAGCAGTGGGTTCAGCACCACTGTCTCCAAATCCAGCGACACTGTGCCCGCCTCCAGCGCGGAAATATCAAGGATATCGTTGATGATGCCCAGCAGGTGTTGCCCAGAGGTACGGATTTTCCGCAAATCAGGAATCAGATGGGTGATTCCTTCAGCCTGCAAATCTTCCTGCACAATTTCGCTGTAGCCGATGATGGCGTTCAGCGGCGTTCGCAGTTCGTGGCTCATGTTGGCTAGAAACACGCTCTTGGCGCGGTTGGCGGCTTCGGCCGACTCTTTTTCTGCCTTGAGCTGCCGCAGGTAAGATTGCTCTTGGTCGCGGAGCCACTTGCGCTCCAGGCAGGCTCCCGTCCTCGCTTGCAGCAGCACTGCGTTCAGCGGTTTGAGCAGATAATCTTCGGCTCCCAGTTCGATGCAGCGCACCACGCTATCCAAGTCATCGGCGGCAGAAATCATAATCACCGGAATGCTCTGAAGCGCCGGGTCCGCCTTCATCTTTTCCAGGGTTTGCACGCCGCTGAGTCCGGGCATGATGATATCCAGCAGCACCAGATCAAACGGCTGGCTTTGCAGCAGTTCCAGCCCTTCCTGCCCGCTTTCTACGGTTGTCACTGAGGCCACCCGATCGCTGAGGCGACGAGCCACCAGTAGGCGCGTTACTGCTTCATCATCAATGACCAGTACCGATCCCCAGCCCAACTTCATAGGGAAACCTCCCGAACTCTGGTGGGACAGTGGCGAATGCAGGTTAACACCAGATCATGGACTTCATGCAGCAGTTCGTCGCGGCTGTAGGTTCCCTTTTGCAAGATTTGCTCTACATAGCCATTTAGCCGCAGATGGTCGGCCGGGGTGAGGTCGAGCGCGGTGACGACGACGATTGGGAGCGATCGCCATTCGGGGTTCTCCCGCACCGCGCTGATGAACTGAAAGCCATCCATCTCTGGCATCATCAGGTCGAGCAAGACCAGATCGGGGCGCTGTTGTTGGAGAACCTGTAACCCTACGCACCCGTTCTCGGCCTCGGCGACTTGCCAGTGTTCCCGCTCTAGCATCCGGCGAAACATCTGGCGGATGTCGGCCTCGTCTTCGACGACCAGCACTCGACAAGTTGCCAGGGCATCTGCCGAGCAATCCGGCTGGAATTTTTGCAGCAGGTGGGTGAGCCGCTGATAATCAATGGGCTTGGTGAGATAATCCGCTGCACCCAGGGCAAAGCCCCGATTTTTGTCGTCTACGATGGTCATCACCACAACGGGAATTTCTGCCAAGTCGGGATCGGCTTTGAAGGCCGACAGCACGCTCCAGCCGTTTGTGTCGGGCATCAGCACGTCTAGCGTGATGGCATCGGGGCGGATCTGGCGGGCAAGCTGCAAGCCCTCTGCGCCGTTGGCGGCTGTTTCCACCCGAAAGCCTTCTTTGGTGAGATAGCGCTGCACTAGGTCGCGCACGGCGGGGTCGTCGTCGATCACTAGCACGGTTTTGCGATCGCCCGAATTGGGGTGGGCGGAGTCACACGGCGGGCGATCTTGCTCCGCAACGCTGCCGCGATCGCCCTTCTGAGGAGTCTCCTGATCCGTGTCAGCAGCAGGGGTCAGAGCGGGCAGCGCTTCAATCTGCTTGGGATCGACCACCCGCATCGGCAGCCAGATGGTAAACGTACTGCCCTTGCCCACCTCGCTCGACACCGTGATATCGCCGCCCATCATCTGGCAAAAGCGGCGGCTGATAGCCAGCCCCAGCCCCGTGCCGCCATATTTCCGCGTAGTCGAAGCGTCCGCCTGGGTAAAGGCCTGAAACACCTTGGCCATCTGCTCGACCGTCATGCCGATGCCCGTGTCGGAGACTTGAAACAGGATGAAGGTGGCCGGTGCAAGGCTGAGGGGCGCATCGGGATTTGCGGACGAGAGGCTGGTGACTTCGCGCTTTTCGACGGCGAGGGTGACGGTGCCGTTTTCGGTGAATTTGGCGGCGTTGCTGAGCAGGTTAAACAACGACTGGCGCACCTTGGTCAGGTCGGCGTGCATCGTGCCCAGGTCGTCGGGGCACTGAATCGAGAAGGTGTTGCCGTTTTTGGCCATCAGCGGCTCGATGGTTGCCTGCACCTCCAGCAAGAGAAGATCTGGCTCGAAGGTTTCCAGGTATAGCTCCATGCGTCCTGCTTCGATCTTGGAGATGTCGAGGATGTCGTTGATCAGCGCTAGCAGGTGTTGTCCCGCGCCGCGAATTTTTTCCAAATCGGGCACAATGTCGCCATAGCCAAAGTCGTGGGCATCTTCTTGCAGCATTTCGCTATAGCCGATGATGGCATTCAGCGGAGTGCGTAGCTCGTGGCTCATGTTGGCAAGGAACTGGCTCTTGGCGCGGTTGGCCTCTTCGGCGGCTTCTTTGCCCCTGCGGAGGGCTTCTTCCGCCGCTTTGCGATCGCTAATATCCCGCTGCACCGAGATCCAGTGGGTGTATTCGCCGCCTTTGTCGGCAATGGGAACCATTTCGATTGCCACCCAAAATTCGGAGCCGTCCTTGCGATAGTTGATTAGCTCTAGCTGAATCGATTTCCACTGCGCCAGGTCGGCCCGCGCCCGCGCTACCGCTTCCTGGTCAGTGTCCGGCCCCTGGAACATGGCAGGATTTTTGCCGATGACCTCTTCGGGCACGTAGCCCGTCATGTTAGTAAAGGCTTCATTAACATAGACAATTTTGAGGTTGGCCGGGTCGCCCACCTCCATAATCATCACTGCGTCGTTGGTGTTGACGACGACCGACTCCAGCAGGCGCAGGCGCTCCTCGGTCTGCTTGCGCTCGGTGATGTCAAACATCACCCCGTCCAGGCAGAGCAGCTTGCCATTTTCATAGATTCCCTGTCCTTTTTCGGAGACCCAGCGCGTGCTGCCGTCTTTGTGCTGGATGGGATATTCCAGCATGTAGGGCTGCTGTTGGGCGATCGCCTCCTCCACCGTCTGGGCAATGATCAGTTGATACTCCGGTGGAGTAATGTCATTCATGCTCAGCCGTCGATTGCCGATGAACTCCTCTGGCTCATAGCCCGTCAAGTTGCGAATCGGGTCGCTAATGTATTCCATCGTCCAGTGTTCATCGCAGGCGCAGCGATAGACCACGCCCGGAATATTGTTCACCAGGGAGCTAAAGCGGGCTTCTCGTTCGCGCAGGGCCGCATCGGCCTGGTAGCGAGCGGTAATATCCTGCACGATACACACCAGCCCGCCATCGTCTAGCGCCGTGAGAAATACCTCCTGGGGAAAGGTGCTGCCATCTTTGCGGGTGCCGATTGCTTCGCCGCGCCACTGGCCGGTCTGGGCAAACTCCGGCATGATCTCCTGCTGAAATCTGGCTAACTCCTTAGATCGATAGAGCATAGTCCAGGATTGACCGATGAGTTCCGCTGGGTCGTCATAGCCATAGATGGTGGCGTGGGCGCTGTTGAGGTAGAGAAATTCGCCTGCTGCGTTGAGGATACCCACGCCCGTAGCGGATGCCTCGATTGCTGCCAGTTGTCGCTTCAGGGTTTCTTCAGCCTGCTTGCGCTGGGTGATGTCTTCGACTGTGCCTTCGTAATACAGCAGGTTGTCTTGGTCATCTCGAACGGCGATCGCATTTTCGGCAATCCAGATAATCTCTCCATCCTGGCGATAAACCTGGGACTCAAAATCCTCCACTGCGCCGTGGGCTGCCATCTGGTCGATAAAATCCTGCCGCCGAGTGGGGTCTACGTATAGCTGATGCTCGATGTCTTGCAGCGACTCCATTAGCGCCTCGACAGACTCGTAGCCATAGATTTTCGCCAGGGCAGGGTTGGCGCTGAGATAGCGGCCGTCGGCTGTGGTCTGGAAGATGCCCGTGACCGCGTTTTCAAAGATGCTGCGGTATTTCTCTTCGGCGGCCCGCAGGCGGCGTTCGCTCTCGGCTAGAGCCAGTTCCGACCGCTTGCGCTCGGTGATGTCCATCGTCACGCCGACTAGCCGCGTGGGGTTGCCCTCGGCATCGCGCAGCACCCGACCACGGCTGGCGATCCAGCGCAGACTACCGTCCCGCAAAAGGACGCGATATTCTGGCGCGTAGTCTGCCCCGTCATGGAGCGATCGCGCTTGGGCCTCGTTCACCCTGTCGCGGTCTTCAGGATGGATAAATTCAAAGAAGTCGGCATAGGTTCGGGTAAACTGTCCGGCTTCTAAGCCAAAAATGCGCTCTGCTTCTTCTGACCAGTTTTCTTCCCCCGTGAGGACGTTCCAATCCCACGCGCCCATCTTGGCTGCACTCAGCGCCATTCGTTGCAGTTCCTCGCTCTGGCGTAGCGCCTCCTCCGACAGGCGGATTTTGATAAATTGCCCAACCTGGCTGCCAATGGTCGTCATCACCTTCAGCAGATCGGCATCGGGCTTTTGCGCGTCGCGGCTGAGAAACGACATCACCCCCAGCACCTCATCCCCGTTCAGAATAGGGAATCCTAAACAGCCGCGTAGCCCTAAGGCTTGCAGGGTGGCCCTGCGGACAAACCGCTCGTCGTCGGTAATGTCGGCAAGCCAGAGGGGTTCTCGGCTGGCGGCGACCTGCCCCAGCATTCCTTCACCTTCACCAAAGGGGCGCTGCCATTGCTCCGAGTCTAGTTGGGTTGCGTCTAGCGCTGGGCAGTGCCAGCCTGCCACATAGACCAGCGTTTGGGTTTGGGGGTCGAGGCGGCGTAGTTCGCCTACATCCCACCGAAAGCTGCTGCAAATCGTCTGGAGGATTTGGGGCGCGGATTCTTCCAGGGTGGTGGCTTCTGACAGGGTGCGGGTGAGGGCGTGCTGGGCAGCAAGGCGGGTCTGCGATCGCCGCTGGCTGACCAAATTGCGGGCAAGCGAGATAAACACATAGAACACCGTCGCCAGCACCAGCAGCGCAAACGCTTCAACGGTGTAAATCTTGCGGGCAAATCCCTGAATTCGCCGCTCCAGCAGGCGATCGAGCTGGGCGGAGGTGTCTTGCCAAAAGGCATGGCTGGCGGCAAGCATTTCAGTCGCGGCAGCCTCATACGCCACGGGATCATACGCCGTGGGCTGCACCTGCACGGTTTTGGACTGGGCAATGGCCTGCCTCAGCGCTGCCAGAAACCGATCGGTCTGTTGGGTTAGCGTCTGCATCGGCGCTTCCAGGGGAATTTGCAGCGCAGGGTTATTGTGGATGGCCGTGTTCAGGCTGGTGCGGCTGTCTTGCACGATCTCCTGGAGCCGACCCATCAGCACGAGCAGGCGGCCCTTTTCCTCCGACGAGAGCGATCGCCGCTGCACAACCAACTCCCCAAGCTGCTGCACTTGCGCCATCAGGTCTTGAGCGCTGGGCAGCTTGAGCAGAGCCAGATCCATCAGGTAATAGCTATCCAAATCTGGATCAAGAATCAGCTTAGAAACGTCGCCTACCTGGGAGATCAGCCCGCGCACCTGAGCGATCAGATCGGTGTACCGAGTTTGCACCTCGTCGGGAGGGAGGGGCGTGCCCGTCGCGTCTACCCCGGCCCGAAGCGCGTCCCAGCTTTGCACCAATGCTCTATAGCGCTCTGGGGTCTGGAGGCGCTGCCCAAACTGCTGTTCAACCGCTTGCAGTTGTGCCAGATCCAGGTCGATCTGGTTCTGAAACGCTTCCTGTGACTGGGTTAACGCCTCCAAGGACGAATCTTGGGCTGCCTGCTGGGCCAGTCGTCGTCCCTGAGGCAAGTCCAGCATCAACTGCTCTAGGGGTCGCAGGTAGGCGTTGCCAAAAATTTCATATTGAGCAAAGTTAATTTGCTGGTTGACTTCCGCCACCAGTTGGTAGACCACCATTGCAAACGGCAGGATAAAAATTAGCAGCAGCGCCACTAAGTTAATCCGCTCGGTGGTGCGGTTTTGCCCAAGGTTCTCCATATCCACCCTCTTTGGTGTGTGCTGGGGTCAGGTGCGAAAGGTGAGAGGCTGAGTTGAGACTAAAAGCCAGACTGCATTCAGTCAGTCATTCATTCAGGATTGCCGAACTTGTCAGACTTTGCTAGACACGCTCTATGTCTACACACGCTCTATGGCGCGAACAATCTCATCCTCTGCAAGGGCTGGTGTGAGCCTTTGAGGATGCTGAAATGAGGATGCCCAAACGTTTAAAAACTGAACGTTTTGCGGTTTGGCTTGGAGTTCGATGCTAAATTCGGTTTAACCCAATGGTTCTCTTTTGGCTCTCTTTACTAATTCCCTGATTCGCTCCAAAAATCGAGATTCGGTCTGCGATTGATTTGGTTGGATTTCGTCTGGCTTTGATGGTCAGGGGTAGACGCTGGGATAAAGCTGTGCCTGAAGGTCGGGCGATCGCCCTTAGTAGGTTCCTATTTCCCAAAAGCCTTCATTTCGTAACAGCAGTGCCGTAAAGTCGCTTTTTCCAGTAAAAATGCGGTGAATGCGGTAGATGAAGTTC
>NZ_DVEA01000092.1:0-8132 GCF_015295965.1 Thermoleptolyngbya sp. M55_K2018_002 | reverse complement strand
CTACGCCCCCTGTACCTGCGCCCCCTGTAAATGTTGCACCGCCCCGCGTCGTGGAGCCGCCGCCGCGTGTGGTAGAGCCACCGCCTCGATTCGAGCGGCCCCAGGCAGCGCCTGTGCGGGAGACTCCAGCCGAAGCGGCTCCGGTTCGCCGTGAGCGCCCTGCTGCACTGGAGTCGGTTCCGGTGTCGCCGCCCAGAGGGCCTGAGCCGCAGGCGATGGAGCCAGAATCCGTTAACTTTGGCGAGGCGCAATCCTAGCGCTATAGCTAGACGGGTTTCTGGTTTGGATTCCTCGTTTGGGCATTTGGGGTATAACCTACCTTGTTTGCCTATTTGCCTAGATCAGCCGAACGGGGCGATCGCTCTCTAGCGGAACCACTAGGGCGATCGCCCTCGATTCGGGATACCCAGCCTGGTGAAGTGCGGACAAACAGTCCGGAGCCGTTTCTGCTGGCACACAGCCCAACAGCCCGCCAGCAGTTTGCGGGTCAAACAGGATATCGGCTGGAATTTCGGAAAAGCGGGACGGAGACCCTTGCTCCCAATCCCGCACCCAGCAGGCCGCAGCCAGGTTTTGCGGATGCAGAGAACTGCGGAATCCCTGCTGCAACGTTTCTGCTGCACCGGGCAACAGCGGCAGTGCCGACAAATCTAGCTGCACGCCCACAGGCTCCGATGTTCGCAGCATTTCCACTAAATGCCCCAACAGCCCAAAGCCTGTAACGTCTGTGCAGGCATGAGCGTGATAAGCCCGAAAGATCTCTGCTGCCGCCTGGTTGGATTGCAGCATCATGGCGATCGCCCCTTCGATCCAGCGGCCCTTCGCCTGCCGCTGCATATCGGCGGCAAACAGTGTCCCCGTGCCCAGCGGCTTCGTCAGGATCAGCACGTCGCCCGGTCGCAGCCCGCCCTTATGCAGCAGGTGGGACGGCTCCGCCAAGCCGTTGCAGCACAGACCCAGCGCCATTTCTGCTCCTTCGACCGTGTGCCCACCGATCAAAACCGCGCCCGCCCCATGAAGCATCTTGGTTGCGCCTGCCAGTAGGTGGAACAGGGCTTCTTCTTGCTTGGCAGCGGTGGCATAGGGCAGCGTGGCGATCGCCAGCGCACTCTGGGGCTTCGCGCCCATCGCAAACAGATCGCTCAGCGCATGGTTCGCCGCAATCTGCCCAAATACAAACGGGTCATCCACCATCGCCCGAAAGTAGTCCACCGTTTGCACCAGCACTTGCCCAGCGGCTATCTGCACCACCGCTGCATCATCCGGCACATCCAACCCCAGCAGCACATCGTTTCGCGCTGGCTCTGGCAGTTCCGCCCGCACTCGCCGCAAGGCACGATCGAGGGTTTGGCTGCCGATTTTCGAGCCGCAGCCCGCGCAGGGTAGAGAGGGGGGAGTAGAGTCGATCGAGGATGGGGGAACAAGAGGCAAACCCTTAGACCCCCGACTTCTCATTTCTGGCAAGTTCGAGAACTTTTCCATAAAGCGGCGATCGATGCGGTCTTTCCACTGCCAGAGCCAGGGGGTGGGGCCAAAATGCAGAGGGCCGCGAGAGGCAACCGCTGTGCGATCGCCCAGCCCGACCAAAATCAAAAACTCTTTTTGCGGCACAAAGGGCTTCAGCGGTTGCCCCAGCGCGGCGCGGCGGAGATTCTCGAACAATGGCTTGCCCTGGCGCACGGCAAACACGCCCGCCTTGGGGCGCGGATGGCGAACCATCGTGGCCACGTCGCCCGCCGCAAAAACGTAGGGATGCGAGGTAGATTGCAGGCAGTCATTCACCTGGATAAAGCCGCGATCGTCGGTTGCTAAGCCGGATTCCTTGAGCCAGGATTCGGCCGAGGCTTGCGTGACCCAGAAGGGGCGATCGCACTCGATCCAGCGCCCAGACTCGCAGCGCAATCCGTCGGGTTCCACGGCTGCCACTGTTTCCCCCAGATGAAGCTGAATGCCCCGCTGGGCAAGGATATGCTGCATCTTGCGTCGCATTCCGGGGCTGCGCTCTGGCAAGATTTCGCGACCGCGATGCACCAGATGAATTTCCAGCGGCGTGTCGAGATGGCCTGCCTGCTGCAACACCTGCCGCAGCCGCGCCCGTATATTCAGCGCTAGCTCTACGCCGCCCGCGCCGCCGCCCACAATGCCCAGTCGCAAAGGACGCTGGGGCTGTTCAGACACCTGCTGAACGATCGCCTCCCATTGGGTCAAAAACTGCGAAATTGGCTTCACGGGAATGGCGTAGTCCGCCGCGCCGGGAACCGTGGAGACTGCGGGTGTGCTGCCAATATCAATGGAGAGCCAGTCGAAGGCGATCGCCGGGTGGTGGGCACACAGCACCCGATTTTGCGCCAGATCCAGACCAACCGCGCGATCGCCGATCAGCCGCGCCCCAGCAAACCTCGCCAGTGGCCGTAGGTCAATGTGGCACTCGTCGAAGTCGTACAGTCCTGCCACGTATCCGGGCAGCATTCCCGAATAGGGCGTGTGCATCACGTCGGTAATCAGCGTCAGCCGCACACCAGGAATCGGGTTCATGCCCCACATTCGGAGGGCGATCGCGTGGCTGTGGCCGCCGCCGATCAGCACGAGGTCTTGTGTAACAGGCGTGGGCGCTTCCAAGGTTATTGCAGCTTCAGCACAGCCATAAACGCTTCCTGCGGCACATCCACCGTGCCGATCGCCTTCAGGCGCTTCTTCCCTTTAGCCTGCTTTTGCAGCAGTTTCTTCTTGCGGCTGATGTCGCCGCCATAGCACTTGGCCAGCACGTCTTTTCGCAAAGCGGGGATATGTTCGCTGGCCACCACGCGGCTACCGATAGCGGCTTGCAGCGGGATTTTGAACTGGTGGCGCGGAATGAGTTCCTTGAGCTTTTCGACCAGCGCCTTGCCCACATAATAGGCTTTGTCGCGGTGAACAATGGTCGCCAGCGGGTCAACCGGGTCGCCGTTGATCAGGATATCCAGCTTCACCAGCGGATTTTCGCGATAGCCGATGAGGTGATATTCCATGCTGGCATAGCCGCGCGATCGCGACTTCATCTGGTCAAAAAAGTCCGTCACCACTTCCGCCAGCGGCAGTTCATAGGTCAACGTGGTGCGCCCCTGGGTCAAATACTTCATGTCCTTGAACACGCCCCGGCGAGACTGGCTCAGCTCCATCAGCGGGCCGACAAACTCCTCCGGCGTGATCATGTCCACCTGCACATAGGGTTCCTCAATCGCCTCGCGCTTTTGGGGATCGGGCAAGTGGCTGGGGTTGTCGATATAGACCTCGCTGCCATCTAGCAGGCGAACCTTGTAAATCACCGATGGAGCCGTGGTAATCAGATCCAGGTCGTATTCGCGCTCCAGTCGTTCCTGCACAATTTCCATGTGCAGCAGCCCCAAAAAGCCGCAGCGAAAACCAAAGCCCATTGCGCTGGAGGTTTCTGGCTCATATTGCAGGGCTGCGTCGTTCAGCCGCAGTTTTTCCAGCGCCTCCCGCAGGTCTTCAAACTCGTCGGCATCGGTAGGGAACAGTCCGCAAAACACCATCGGCTTGGCTTCGGTATAGCCAGGGAGCGGTTCCTTGGCTGGAGCCGTCGCCAGGGTAATGGTGTCGCCCACTCGCGCATCGGCCACTGCCTTGATGGCAGCCGACAGATAGCCCACTTCACCTGCGTGCAGTTCGTCTACCTGGATTTGGTTGGGCGACAGCACACCCAGTTCGTCGATTTGATACTCTTTGCGGGAAGCCATCAGCCGGATGCGATCGCCCTTCTTCAGCGTCCCATCCATCACCCGGAAGTAGACAATCACGCCGCGATAAGAATCGTAGTAGCTGTCGAAAATCAGCGCCCGCAGCGGCTCCTGCACCGTGTCTTGCGGCGGCGGCACCAGATGCACGATGGATTCCAAAATCTCGCTGATGCCAATGCCCTCTTTCGCCGAGGCAAGAATGGCGCTGCTACAATCCAGCCCGATAATTTCTTCGATTTCTCCCTTGACCCGATCTGGCTCTGCCCCCGGCAGGTCGATTTTATTTAGCACCGGAATGATTTCCAGATTATGCTCCAGCGCCAAGTACACGTTTGCCAGAGTTTGCGCCTCCACGCCTTGGGAAGCATCTACCACTAGCAGCGCACCTTCGCAGGCGGCCAGAGAGCGCGACACCTCGTAGGAAAAGTCTACGTGCCCCGGCGTGTCGATCAGGTTCAGCACGTAATCCTGCCCGTCTTCGCCGCGATAGTTCATGCGGGCTGCCTGGAGCTTGATCGTGATGCCGCGCTCTCGCTCCAGCTCCATATTGTCGAGAAATTGCTCCTTCATTTCTCGGTTGCTAACCGTGCCCGTGGTTTGCAGCAAGCGGTCGGCCAAGGTGGATTTGCCGTGGTCGATGTGGGCAATGATGGAAAAGTTGCGGATGTTAGAGACGGGAACGTCGGTCATAGACGCAAAGCATCAAGGGGTGAAAGGGACGGCAATTCTGAGAGGAGCCGGGCAATGAATCACCCTCAAGACGTGCCGCTTAAGATATTGTAATGCTTCTGTCTACCGGACGCATCGGCAGTCTGCTGAGTCGCCTGGGGTGTTGCCGCAGCCGAGGGGAACTGGATGAACTATGATTCTTGTTAGATGAAGCTGTAGCGTATTTTGTGATGCTGCAAGGCGGCTTATAGAAGCAGCAGGCGCTTCGGGTGGGGTGATTGAGGGGTGCTTGGGGAGGGGGCGATCGCACCGGATGCGAAAGTCAGAATTACCAGGGGAAAGCAGGCGCAGGTTCCTGGTACGGGGTGTAAGAGAGAGGTCTTGAAAGATCTTGAGAGAACTGAGGGGTCTTTCAGCACGGCCAGGGAGTTTTGAACGAGTTTTTTCGGTTGATATTCAGATACACGCGCTCCCACCTGCAAAAGATTCATGCTGGACTCCAAATCTGGACTCCAGATAAAGCGTCGCTTGCGCTGCGGCTGTCGCACTCTGCGGACGCAAGTTTGAATCTTCGTAAGCCTCAAGATCTACAAGATCCACGAAAAGGTTTACAAATTAAACCGTTAAGTTCACAACTCACAACATTAGATTCCCTGTGCAGAATGATTTAGGGCAGAATTTACTGTAAGCTCGGTGGGTTCTCCTCCAGAGTGGATTCTCCTACACAAAAGATGTCTGCATGGGCAAGCCAAGCGATATCAGCGACAGAAAATGCGGAATGGTGAGGTAGTAAGGCAGTTCTATGAGCGACCCTATTGTAGAATCTAATGTTGCGAAGACTGACGGTGTGAACGCTAATCTGGGCGCTCACGGCTCGACTCAGGAGGCGATCGCCCCCACAGACACACCAGCAGCCGTCAGACCCAGAGTGGTGGCCGGAAACAAGGTCGATTTGTCAATCCAGATCGACGCTGAGCTATTGAATCAGATTGGGCATCTCACCAGTGATCCGAGCAAAGTGATCGAAGTCGCTGTGCGTCAATGGCTGCGGGGTGGAGCCTCGCGGGATGACGACCTGACGCGATCGCTCCAGCGCAACCCGCCTGTTCCCCCTCGTGGAGAATGGAACGACTAGACGATTACTGGTCAATTACTGTAAGAATCACGGATTTGCCCTACAGGCCGTTGCAGATAGCCTCTGCGACAGGCTACGTTAGGCGAAGATGCTTGAAGATACTTGCTGAATCTGATTCCAGAGCGTTTTGCGCGTTTGAACTCCCTGTCTCCGATGCACGCTGATGACCTTGTCTGAAGATTCTTCTAGTTCTGTCGTTGGCCCGGCAGATGTAGCGATTGCTAGGCGACCCGGCGGCCCACTCCAGAAACCGCCCTCCATTGGTGATCTCATCTTCATACAAGACGCTGCGGGAACCTATCTCTCCTTCTCCTGGAAGGACGCAGATCACTACGGACTCGGTTCCACCGATCTGGTGGGTCGGCCAATCGAGGAGTCCGAATTTGCGCCCGCCGCCCTTGCGCCCTATTTGCAGCGGATTCGCATGGTGCTTGATTTGGGCAGCCCTGATGGGTTTTCCTACTTGTTTCGCTGTGGCGGGCAGTATCTCGTTTTTGACCTCGCGCTCAGCCCCATTCTGCAAGTCAACGCGCTGCCTTCAGCAGTCATCGTCACGGGGCGTCTGCTCTATGCCTGCACCGATGATCAGGCCCACCTGCTGCTAGAATCGCCCCCTCGCTTTAGCACGCTCCGGGGCAGCGGCTCCATCTTTTATCAAAAGGCACTGACTCGCGTTGCCTGGAACATCCGCCATACGCTTGACCTCGATGCCATCTGGCAGCAAACCGCCACAGGACTGGGTGAAACGCTCGACCTGAGTCGCTGTTGGGTGTGTGCTTACCCCGCTGAAGAGGGAAAAGCGCAGATCATGGCGGACTATCGACAAGATGGGGCGGCGGAGTGCGTCGGGCAAACGCTGGATTTACCGCACTTTCCCTACTTGCAGCAGGCCGTTTCCACGCTCCAGCCCGTTAGCACCACGCAGATTGATGAAGAAAGCGGTAGGGAGATGGCAATTTTGGCGATCGCCACCTGCCACGACGGCCAGCCCAACGGACTCCTCGTTCTGTATCAAGATGATGAAGCCCAAGTGTGGAACCCGGTCGAAATCGAGCTAGTTCAGGAATTTGCAGAACAGATCGGGACAGGCGTGGCTCATGCCAGCCTATACGCAGCGAGTCGTCGCCAGGCCGAGCGGCTGATGCAGCAGTATCACGACCTAGAGGAGAGCCGCCGTCAGGCTGAAGAGGCCTCCCGTCTCAAGAGCGAGTTTTTGGCCAACACCTCCCACGAGCTACGCACCCCCCTCAACGGCATGATCGGCTTCCTCAAGCTAATCGTGGAGGGCGTGGCAGATGACCCCCAAGAGCAGCGCGAGTTCATCGAAGAAGCCCATCGCTCGGCACTTAGCCTAAACGAAATCATTAACGACATTCTGGATCTTGCCAAGATCGAGGCGGGCAAGCTAGAAATCGAGATTAACCCGGTGAAGCTGGATGATCTGATGGAAGAGGTGGAACGCTTCATGCGTCCCCAAGCTGAGCGCAAGAATCTGAGCTTCAGAATCTGCAAGCCAGAAACGCGAGATCCGATTGTTCTGAATGGCAACTATCAGCGCCTCCGCCAGGTATTGCTAAACCTGCTGGGCAACGCCATCAAGTTTACCCACGAAGGCGGCGTTACCCTCACCACCGACATCCTGCCCCGCCAGTCTGACCAAGACAAGGGCTATGCCAAGATCAGCGTGGTAGATACAGGTATTGGCGTTTCGCTAGAGAAGCAAGACCGCCTGTTTCAGTCCTTTAGCCAGGTAGACGGTTCCCGGACTCGACAATATGGTGGCACAGGGCTGGGATTGGCGATTTCCCAGAGGCTAGTAGAAGCCATGAAGGGTGAGGTGAATTTCTATAGTCTGGGCGAAGGATTGGGGTCTACCGTCACCTTTACTGTGCCGCTACATCAGTATCCGGTGCTAGTCGCCCGACAGTCTGAAGAGGAAGATGTGGATCTGGCAGATTTGGCACAACTGGCAGACCTAGATGCAGACCTAGATGAGATGGAGTAGCGATCTCGACGGGGCGATCGCCCTCCGCGCTCTGCTGTAGCATAATTTAGTCCGTCTTCTGGGTCGTCCGCAGGCTCATTTCCAGCTTATTTTGTAAACTATGTCGATTACGCTTCAGGTCAATGGCGAACCCCGCACCTGCGAACCAGACACGCCGCTGCCGCAGTTTTTGGAGCAGTTGGGGATGAATCCGCGTCTGGTGGCGGTGGAATATAACGGCGAGATTTTGCACCGTCAGTTTTGGGAACAGACTGTGATGCAAACGGGCGATCGCCTGGAAATTGTCACCATTGTCGGCGGCGGCTGATACAAAGACTTGCTGCAAAGACTTGTTGCAAAGACTTGCAAGGACTATTGCTCAATTTAGGGCAGTCTAAAATTAGGGCAACCTAACCTGGGGTTTTCAAGTACGGTCATCCCGCCTGAAACCCACTGCTAGCCGCCCTCAGCGCAAAACGGAGCGCGTTACATTAGAAATATCGAATGGCTGTGTAACGTTTTCTAAGGCTCTGCTGCTAAAGCTTTGCAAATTTTAGCTCGGCAAACCGTTTAGCTCGGCAAACCGTTTAGCTCAGCAAACCGTTTA
>NZ_DVEA01000321.1:0-8135 GCF_015295965.1 Thermoleptolyngbya sp. M55_K2018_002 | reverse complement strand
AGGATTTGACTCGCCTGATGATCGACGCAATTAACTTGGGCGGTGCGGCTCCGGCCGCTGCAAAGAAAACAGAAGTTGTTCAGGCAACTGAGCTGGTGGAACCTGCCCCAGAACCTGCGGCAGACGACGCAGAAGCCTAGAGGGTAAGCTGGAGCGCAGTTTCTAGTTTTGAGACGTGAGTTTGTGGATTGAGTTTGTGGATTAAGTTTGTTGATTTAGAGAAGGGCAGGAATCATGGCACACAAGAAAGGAACTGGCAGCACTCGCAACGGCCGCGACTCTAATGCACAGCGCCTTGGCGTGAAGCGCTACGGTGGACAAACCGTGACCGCAGGCAGCATCCTGGTGCGTCAGCGCGGCACCAAGGTTCACCCCGGCTTCAACGTTGGTATTGGCAGCGACGACACCCTGTTTGCGCTGATTGACGGCGTGGTGACGTTTGAGCGCAAGGGCAAGAGCCGCAAGAAGGTGAGCGTGTATCCGGCGGCGGAAACCGCGTCTGCCTAGGGCGTGCAAAACCCTTTGATCCCCCCTTAGCCCCCCTTAGAAAGGGGGAACCGAGCCGAACCACCCCGGAAGTTCCCCTTAATAAGGGGATTTAGAAGGATCGCCGGAAGTCCCCCTTATTTCTAGCGAAGCGGCGCGTAAGCGCGGGGATTTAAGGGGGATCGACTCAAGGCAATCAACGATCCAGGAAGTTTTAAGACACTGCTTAGTGTCATCAGTCGTTAAGCATCGAGTTAAGCATTGAGATAGGACTCTGGCAGGGCGATCGCCCTTTGCTCGGTTCCCGCTATTAACCTAAAAGCCTCTAAGGTCAAGCGTCGTCCTGTCGCTCATTCCCTCAGAGGCTTTTGAATTGAGGCTTTTGAATTGGAGCCTAGTCCCGAAGGTGGGGCGCTAATTTGTTTCGCTAATCGGGGGTGCTAATCTGGGGCGCTAATCCATCACCATGCCGCCATCCACATTCAGCACCTGCCCGGTGATGTAGGCGGCGGCGGGATCAGCAGCGAGAAAGCGGGTCGCGCCAGCCACCTCTTCGGCCTGACCATAGCGCCCCAGGGGAATCATTTTTAGGATGCTGTCGCTGTCGAGTCCGTGGGTCATGTCGGTGGCGATGAAGCCTGGGGCGATCGCATTCACGGTAATCCCACGCGGGGCCAGTTCCTTGGCGACGCTCTTGGTAAAGCCAATCACGCCTGCTTTGGCGGCGCTGTAGTTCGCTTGGCCGGGATTGCCCATCAGCCCCACGACTGAACTAATGTTGACAATTCGCCCGGATTTTTGTTTTAGCATGATCTTGCTGGCGGCGCGGGTACAGAGAAACACGCCCGTCAGGTTCAGGTCGATCACGGCTTGCCAGTCTTCCGGCTTCATCCGCAGCAGCAGCGTGTCGCGGGTAATGCCTGCATTGTTGACCAGCACATCGACCCGTCCCCATTTCTCCATGACGGCGTTGAACAGCGCATCCACCTGATCCGCCTTCGACACATCGGCTTGCAGGGCGATCGCCTCGCTGCCTGCGCCCGCAATCTCCGCCACCACCGCATCGGCCGCCCCGCTGGAACTGGCGTAGTTCACCGCGACCTTTGCGCCCTCTGCGGCCAGGGCCAGGGCAATCGCCCGCCCAATGCCCCGCGATGCCCCCGTCACAATGGCGACCTGTCCTGCTAACCGTTGTGTTGTCATAGCCGTTTCTCGAAAATCCAGAGTTCATCTTATCCCACAGGCGTTACGCCGTTAAGACCTGCTTTCTGGGGGGGTGTCTGGATGTCTCGCAGGCTGCGCCCGCAAGACGTAATTCGTTCCAAGACGAGTCCCGAAATCCAAGAGCGCGGGGCGGGGACAATCCTGGCGAGAAAACCCGCCGTGCATCGCCAGAAAACCGCCCCCCGTAGCCCAAAATCCTCACTAGGATGGAGATAACAGCAGCCCCCAAGCCCTACTTAACGGAGGATGCGACAATGGCCGTCAAGAAAGCCTTTGGCAGTTTTCAAGAGATGATCGATCAGTCGGAGAAGCCCGTGCTGGTGGACTTTTATGCGACGTGGTGTGGCCCCTGCCAGATGATGGGCAAGATTCTGGAAGACGTGAATGCCCAGATGAAATCCAAGCTGCGGGTCGTGAAAATCAACACCGAAGCCTATCCAGATTTGGCCTCAAAGTATCAGGTCTACGCGCTGCCGACGCTGGTGCTGTTTAAGCAGGGGCAGCCGGTGGATCGGATTGAGGGCGTGTTGTCTGCGCCACAGCTCATGCAGCGCCTTGCCGCAAAGATCTAGCCCTGGCAGCGGAGGTGGTGCAGCCGATAGCCGTCTTCGGTGCCGTCGTCGAGTGTGGTGCAGTTTTGCTGCGCTAGCTCCCGCAGCAGGGCGGGACGCTGGGCAATTTCGATATTTAGCAGCCAGAGATCCAGCGGGCGGGGTTGCGTGGCGACAGCGTTCAGGATGCTGGGGGCGATCGCCGCGACGGGTGACTCCTGATGCGCCAGCAGGAAGCGGGGTTCGGGGGCATCGGGAAACTGCGATCGCCAGGCCCAGGCAACGCCCATCAGCCGACCCGTTTGCCCATGCGTGCGGTGGGCGATCGCCACCAGAACGGGAAAGCGGGTATTCTCCCGAATCCGCTGAGCCAGCAGGTCGGGCCGGTGGGTCTTCTGAAAGCCCAGGTTTGCCAATACTGTGAGGCTGCCGAGTAATCCCAGAAGTGCGATCCAGTAAATCATCCGCCGCTGACCCCGCTGCCACAAAGCGGCCAGCCCGCCTGCAACTAGCACCATCATCGCCGGATAGACCACAAACTGATAGCGAAACGCTACGGTCAGATCGCGCTGAAAGCCGTAGGTGATGAGCAGAAACAGGGCGATCGCGCTCAGGATCACGCCGCCCAGCGCTACCACAGAGGCGGGCGTATTCTGAGCCTGGAGCCGCAGGCCAGCCGTGAGTTTGGCAGCCGTCCACAGCGTCAGCCCCACCAGCGCCAGCACCGAGGCATAGGCAATAACCTGCGACTTTGCCTGGACGGGCAGCAGATAGAGCATACTGACCAGCCCGCTGAGCAATTGTGCAATGGGCGCTAGCCACGCCAGCCCCGTGCGATCGCGCCGCACAATCCACCGGGTTAGCTCCGATTCTTGCGTGCCTTGAATCGCCGGAAGCCAGACCAGACCGCTGAGCAGCGTGCCCAGCCCCACCGCCAGCACCCGCCGCCAGCCCGCGCTCAGGCGAAATTTGCCCTGGCGGAGTTGATAGAGCGCCAGCCCTGCCAGCGTCATGGCTTCGGCGGCGAGGGCGATCGCCACAAAATAATGCGTCGCCAGCCCCAGCCCGTTCACCAAAATCCACACGCCGCAGAGCCAGAGCGCAGGCGCTTTCCCGGTTTGCAAATCGCGAACGGTCGCCAGCAGGCAAGCCAGGGAGGCCATCACCCACAGCACGGGCAGCGTGTAGTGCCGCGCCTCCTGCGCCAGATATACGCCAAAGGGCGACACCGCCATGAGCAGGGCGATCAGGTGGGCAGCGGGGCGAGTGCGAAAGGCCAGCCAGCCCAGCCCAAAGGCAGCGGGAATCGTCAGCGTGCCGAAGAGGGCCGAGAGCGATCGCACGCCCCACAGCAAGACATACCCTTCGTCGGGGGAAAATAGCCGCAGCCAGAGGTGCGTCAGCGCAAAATACAGCGGTGGATGGTTGCTCTCGCTCAGCAGGGTTTGCACCACATCGCCCGCGCCTGCATTGGGGTTGGGCACGAGCGGCTGCATCAGGTCTGATAGAGAAATCACGCGGTCTAGCGGCACGGTGCGGAAGCTGTTGCCCAGGCTAAAGACCATCGTGGAAAATTCGTCCGTCCAGGGGGCTTTGTCCGACAGGCGGGCAAACCGTAGCGCCAGCCCCAGCAGCGTCCACCCCAACAGCCAGAGGAGCGATCGCCCCTGGGTGGCAAGTCGATTTCTGAACACGGCAGCAGGGCGATCGGTCACTGGGGTTTGGCAAGCAATAGCGCAAGGACATCTGCCAACCGATCATAGTCTGCGGGCGTGTTGTAAAGCTGCGCCGACAGACGAATCAGCCGATCGGACACGCCCTGCCAGGGGATCACGGGAATTTCAATGGCGTGGTCTTCGACTAGCGCCCGGTAGAGCGAGTCAGCATCGCCCTCCGGCAGGGGCAGCGTCGCCATCGAGCCGATCATCTCGTCGGGACAGGGCAACCCCAACCCCAACCGCAGACTCAGCCGTTCTCGCGCCCACAGCGCCAGCGCCCGGTTTTGCGCCATGATGTCTGCCCAGCCGCCGGGCAGCAGCGTCGCTAGGTGCAGAATCGCCGTGCCGACGCAGAGAAACGGCGTGGGGTCGCCCGTGCCCGTCCAGTCAAATTCCAGATGAAAGAAGGGGCGATCGCGCCGGGGAGAATTGGCTCCGTGGCTAATCACCAGCGGCCGAATGCGATCGCGCCGATCTGCCCGCACATAGAGAAATGCTGCTCCTTTGGGCGCACAGAGCCACTTGTGGCAGTTGCCTGTGTAATAGGCCGCGCCCAGTTCGTTTAGCGCCAGCGGAATCATGCCAGGTGCATGGGCCCCGTCTACCAGCGTGTCGATGCCCTGATCCGCAAGCGCCCGAATCAGCGGCGAAATCGGCAACACCAGCGCCGTCTGGCTGGTCACATGGTCGATCAGCAGCAGCCGGGTCCGGTTAGAGACCTTGCTCAACACGCACTCGACCACCTGTGCGGGGCTGCTCAGCGGAAAGGGAATGTCTGCCACCACGATCGTTGCGCCGCTCTGCTGAGCGACAAACTCTAGCGCATTGCGAGAGGCATTGTACTCGTGGTTCGTGGTCAGCAGTTCGTCGCCAGGGCGAAACGAGAGCGATCGCAGCACAGTGTTCACGCCCGTCGTGGCATTGGGCACAAAAGCTAAATCGGCGGGACTCGCCCCCACAAACGCCGCCAGCACCGCCCGCGACTCGTCTAGCAAGGGTTCGAGCGATCGCCCAAAGAACTGCACGGGCTGTGCCTCTAGCTGCTGCCGAAGTGCCTGCTGCCGCTGCTGCACGGTCAGCGGACACGCGCCAAAGGAGCCGTGGTTCAAAAATGTGAACGCAGGGTCTAGTCCCCAGACCTTTCGCCAGCCCTGACTCGACGCACCAACCACCGCAGAAGAGAGCATGGCACAGGATTCAAAAAACTCCCCAGGCTGGATTCGAACCAGCGACCAATCGGTTAACAGCCGACCGCTCTACCACTGAGCTACTGAGGAACGCGAATCTCATATTAGCAGATCAAAACGGCCGATTGGCAAGAGCGAACCGCAGTTTTTTTGAGATTTTTTTGGAGGAGTGTTTTTGGGAGCCGTTGGGAAGAAGGGAAAAAGAAGAACGAAAAACGAAAAGAGAAGCGGGAGAGATGGAGGCTTGAGGGTGCTGAAAGGCAATTTAGGGCTTTTCAGGCTCTAACTCTCCAAACCGGAGCCGAGAGAGTTTTTCACGCGCCTGCGGGTCGAGGGAGTTGGCTAGGAAGCGACCGGGCGATCGCCCCTTGGTGAACTGCCGCCGCCGCACCCGCCGCTCTGCCGCCTCCACTTCCGACAGCAGTCGCTGCGCCGACATTAGCTCTGCGCCGTAGCCGATGACTGTCTGCTGCTGCGCCCGGTCAGAGGTGGCCACAATCAGCCGCTGCTCATATTTCCGCAGATCGTTGCGAAAGCGAGAGCAAGCCAGTTCGATAAAGGTATCTGCCGTTTGCTGAAAGTCGGTATAGCAGATGCAGAGATTTTCGGTGATAATTTCGCGGCTGCCCGGCGTGTCCTGATATTGCGCGTCGAATACGACCTGCGTGTTAAAGCCCTGAAAGGCGCTGTAGCCCACCAGCGATTCCACCAGCCCGCGCCGCGCTTCTTCTAATCCGTGGCGATCGCGCAGTTGCCGCAGCGCGTCCCAGGCTCCAATCACGTTGTAGCCATCGACGAGCAAAATTGCCTGATATACGGGGCGGCGACGGGGCATGGCAGAGTGCGGAGTGCGGAGCGCGACAATGGCGAACCAATAACGAACGAGGGGCGAACCAATGGTGAGCGAAGGGCAAACCAGTGGCAAACCAGAACGCAGCGTTAAATCATTCCAAAGCCGTGATAGCCAGGTATTACCTCTTCTTATATGATGCCCGGTTTTGTTGCAATTCGTAAACCGCTGCCGCTGTTTCCTGGAATCTTGAGAATCTCGACTTGCCCCTTTCCCCTCTTTCCCCAAACCCTGTTTTTCGATTCCTGTCCTCGTGCCTGTCGATTTCCCAAGTGACGCACTAAACTGGATAAAAGGATTGGGCAAACGACCAGTCCTGGCTTCTTCAGTCCTTGTGCTTTTCCAGATATTCCCTATGGCACGTAGACCCAAGGCACCCCAGCGTCCCCCCTCTTCCCGCTATATGGATGACGAACCCAAGCGATCGCCCCTTGGCTCAGCCATTAACTACGGCACGGCCATGTTGATGTCTGCCGTGTTGATTCTGGGCATCGGGCTTGGCATTGCCTTTAGCTCGACGGCAAACTTTGGCACTGAGAACGTCGCCTCGCGGGAAGTGATCGACCGCAGCGCTCCCAATGCCGATATCTGCGTGCAATACGGAGCCAGCGCCATCACAATGGATATGCGGGCGTTTCTGACGCTGAACCCGTTTAGCGTGTACGTGTCGCGTCCGGTGATGCAGCCCGGCTGCGTGTTGCGGAGTAGCAACTGGTCGATTCTGGAAAAGGCGAACGTAGTGAATGCTCAGGAAGTAAACGAGTGTCGCCGCCGTTTGAACACCTTTGGCTTTACGGGCGACATCCAGAAAGGCGGCGAGAATGTGCGCGTTACCTGTATTTACCAAAACGACTCTGCCCAAAACCTGTTCCTGGATCAGTCTGGACTCACCGGCACGCCGCGAGAAACCGATCGGTTCTAAAGGTCGGTTCCAAATACTTACTTTCTCGATTTCACGACATATCTTGAGGCCGCTCGTCCAGCCTTTTTTTAGCACTGACATACTTGAAACAGCACACTTAATGCCCTCATCCCCTACCACCTTCTCCCAGCTTGGGAGAAGGGGAGGCGGTTTCTGAGGCGAAGTCCCTCTCCCGCTCTAGGAGAGGGATTTAGGGTGAGGGCTGAAATTGCTGTGTGAAATATATAAGGATTTAGGGGCATTGACTCAAGGCAATCAACAACCTAGAAGGTTTTGAAGCACTGCCTAACCCCCAACCCCTAACCCCTTATCCTCAGTGGTGGCGATCGCCGGCCGGTGCTGAATCCAAGGCTGGTCTTGCTCTAGCTGTGCTGCCAGGGAAATGAGCGTCACTTCGTCGGCGGGCCGCCCCACAAGCTGAATGCCGATAGGCAATCCGGTTTCGGTGAATCCCGTCGGGAGGGCAATGCCCGGTTGCCCAGTCGCGTTCAAGATGGGGCTGGGCGCAACCCAGTGGACGATGTTTTGAAACATTTTGTGGGCAGGCAGGCTGGCCCATTCCCCCACGCGAATCGTGGGATGGAGAAACACGGGAAACAGGGCGGCATCGTAGGGCAACAGCGTTGCGACAATCTGGCGAGCGGCGATCTGCATCTGGTTCACTGCGGTCAGGTATTGTCCGGCACTGCGTTTGCGCGATCGCCAGTAGAGCCAGCGATTCAGCTTGCCCATCACAAACCACGGCACACCGACATCCACGCCCGTTTGCCAGACGGCGATCAGCGGCTCCACCAGTTGATTCAGGTCAATCTGCACAGGTTCGACCGTGTGGCCCAGCGCCTCTAGCCGCTTTGCCGTGTCCAGCACGGCCTGGGTGCAGGCGGCATCAGCAGCCCCGATGGGCGAAAAGTCCGTAGTATAGCCAATCCGCAGGCGGCCGGGCGATCGCCCTACTGCGGCCAGGAAACTGGGTTCGGGATCGGGCAGCCAGTAGGGATCGCCCACGGTATAGCCCGCCATTACGTCCAGCAGGGCTGCGGCATCTGCCACCGTGCGGGCGATGGGGCCATCGGTAGACAGCCCGTTCATGCGATCGCCCACCGGAGCCAGCGACACCCGCCCTCGTGCTGGCTTTAGCCCCACCAGCCCGCAGCAAAACGCCGGTCCGCGAATTGAGCCGCCGCCGTCTGTGCCCTG
>NZ_DVEA01000148.1:0-1572 GCF_015295965.1 Thermoleptolyngbya sp. M55_K2018_002 | reverse complement strand
TGGTAAGTGAGTTCTCTTGGCTGGGAGGAATGCTAACCAGCGCAGGTGTAAGCGCTCCCGATGGCAACGAGCTGCGATCGCTCCAAACGGGACTCTGGGGCGCATTCTTGCGATCGCTCTCGGTGCAGCAGCCCGGTGGACTCGATCACGCCTGGGTTAGCTTCTTTACCTACGATCCGGGTGTTGGGGCGGCGGTCTTTGCCGAATGGGTGCAGGCGCTCCCCAATCTGCGCTGGATTACCGGACAAACGCCCTTGGCAGTGCTGCGCGAGGGCGATCGCATTACGGGTGTGCGCTTTCAAGATTTCACGATCCACGCGCAAATCACCCTCGACGGCACGGAACTCGGCGACCTGCTGGCGCTGGGCGACGTGCCCTACCGCTGGGGTTGGGAGTTTCAGCAAGCGTGGAACGAGCCGAGCGCTCCGGTTCAGCCGACCCCGATGACGGAGCAATATCCTGTGCAAGCGCCCACCTGGGTCGTGGTGCTGCAAGATTTTGGCGACGCGGAGGCTCCCGAAATTCCGCCCCCACCGGACTATGACCCGACCCGTTTTGAGGGCGCGTGGGACGGCTACGGGCCGGAGAAATTTCTCAACTACGGGCGACTGCCGGGCGATCGCTTCATGATCAACTGGCCCCATCACGGCAATGACTATGGGCACAACTTGAACCGCTTGGTGCAGTCTGCGGAGACGCGGCGCGAGTTTGCTCAGGCAGCCCGCCACCACGCCCAAGGCTTTGCCCGCTTTATCCAGACCGAACTGGGGCGGCGCTATGGGCTGGCGAGCCAGACTTTTCCAGCAGCCCCGCACAGCATGGGCAGCAGTGCCTTTGCGCTGCATCCCTACTACCGCGAGAGTCGGCGGCTACAGGGGCGATCGCTAATCAAGGAGCCAGACATTCTGCCACATTCGGGGGGACAGGTGGCAGCGCTGCCCGTCAATGAGCAGGGAGAACCCACGGCGATCGCCCTCGGCAACTATCCCAACGATCACCACTATCCCGGCTACGAGTTTCCGCTGCATCCCAAGTCGCTGCGCTGGGGCGGCCGCTGGACGGGGACGCTGTTTTCCCTGCCCTACGATTGCCTAGTGCCAGAAACAGTTGAAGGTTTTTTGGTGTGCGAGAAGAATATCTCCGTATCGCACATTGCCAATGGCGCAACCCGGCTACAGCCCGTCGTGCTGGGGCTAGGACAGGCAGCGGGCATGGCGGCCGCGCTGTGCATCGAGCGAGGCTGCTCCCCCCACAACCTGCCCGTGCGCGAGTTGCAAGAGGCACTGCTGACCGATCCTGCGGCTCCGGCTGCTGTGGTGCCGCTGTTTAACCTGCCGCCAGATCATCCCGACTGGCTGCACTGGCAGCGCCATTACCTGGATCATCCCGACCAGTATCCGGCCGATGGCAATGTGCCAGGGCGATCGCCCGTGGTGGGCGCAGAAGCGCGATCGCCCCAGTCCAGTTTGTCCGACTCGTCCGCCGTGCGGGGGCTGATTCATCCCGTCGCGCCGCAGTCCTATACGCTGACGCTCACGGAACGGGCGATCGCCTCCCTGCGGCCAGCCCAAG